>DATILK010000001.1:0-13275 GCA_035476555.1 Chthoniobacterales bacterium
CCTCAATTACATCGATAACCTCGATGCCCGGATGGAAATGTTCGCCGCCGGTTATCTCGTGGCGAAACCGATCGCCGATCGGATATTCGACCGCGTTCGTCCGTTGCCGGGAAATCTGGTGAAGCCGCTCGAGAAATATCAGCCCTCGGATTCGACCGTCCCACCGCCGTTGCCGAAAACGAACGAGACCGGAACGCTGCTGTAGCCGCTCGGCGGCCGGGGTCTGGGTAGCGCGCGCGTCCCGCGCGTTGGTTTCGGCGTCTCGCCGAAACAATCTTTCGTCACGCGGCGAGGTCCCAGGACACAAGCAAAGTTCGCGATGGCGAGACGTCATCGCCCACACGCGAGACGCATGCCCTACCCAATCCTCCGCCGCGTCTCGACGAGATATTGCTCATCGATCTCGAAGCCGATGAAGTTTTTCACGCCACAACGTTTCGCGGCGACGGCTGAATTTCCAATTCCGAGAAACGGATCGAGCATCGTTTCGACGCGCGAAGATCCGTGGAGCGCGAGGCACCACTCGGCGAGCTGCACTGGAAATGTCGCCGGATGCGGTCGCTCTTTCGCGCGACGCTGAATCGTTTCGTACGGAACGAACCAGGTGTTGCTGCGACAACGCCGGTCTCTCCCTTTCGTGTGGCTCCAACGCGCGATGTTGCTCTTGTCCGCATACGGAACGCCGAGCGCGAGACGATCGACGGGCGTCCGGCCTTCGGGCGTGAGATGAAAGATGTATTCGTGGCAATCGTTGAGATAACGCGGCGAGCTGATCGGTTTGAAATGGCCGCGCGAAGTCGTTAGGCCATTCTCGTCCTCGATCGAGATCGCCTTGATCCAGTGGATCGTATTTTGGAGGACAAACAGATCGCGCAACCGAAGAACCAGTTCGTGCGGCAGAAGGGGATTCGATGGCGAGGCGCCAACGTTAAGAAAGAGCGATCCGTCGCGTTTCAAGACGCGCCGGAGTTCAACGGCCCACGCGTGGCACCAATCGAGATAATCACCGCGCTCCTGTCGATCCGAGTAGCGATGATAGGCGATGCCGAGATTGTAAGGAGGCGAGGTGACCACGAGATCGATGGTCGCATCGGCGAGCGTCTGCATTCCTTTGAGGCAATCGCCCTCTCGAAGATCGAACGAGGTCACGTTCGTAAACTGCGGCATCGCCGCGTCTCGTACAAGGCGGAAAATTCCGGCGCTTGTGTTAGCGTGACGTGATGTCCGACAAGCCGTCTAAATTGAAAATCGCCGACCGCGAGTTCAACTCGCGGCTGCTTGTCGGCACTGGCAAGTTCGGGTCTAACGAATTAATGCGCGACGCCCTTGTCGCGAGCGGGACGGAAATCGTGACCGTAGCGCTGCGTCGCGCCGATCTTTCCGGCAAACACGACGCGTTCGCGAACATTCTCGATTTCATCGATCCGAAACGGTTCCTCATTTTGCCGAACACGAGCGGCGCGAGGAACGCCGCGGAAGCGGTGCGGCTGGCGCGGCTCGCGGTGGCGGCGGGTTTGCCGAACTGGGTGAAGCTCGAGATCCATCCTGACGCCCGCTATTTGTTGCCCGATCCGATCGAGACTTTGGCCGCCGCCGAAATTTTGGTGAAAGAAGGATTCGTCGTCCTGCCTTACATCAACGCCGATCCGGTCCTGGCGAAACGATTGCAGGACGTAGGCACGGCCACGGTCATGCCGCTCGGTTCGCCGATCGGGAGCAACCGCGGAATCGAAACTCGCGCGCAAATCGAAATCATCATCGAACAGGCGACAGTGCCCGTGGTCGTCGATGCCGGTCTTGGCGTGCCGAGTCAGGCGGCGGAAGCGATGGAAATGGGCGCTGACGCCGTGTTGGTGAACACTGCGATCGCGATTGCCTCGGACCCAAGCCGAATGGCGCACGCGTTTCGCAAAGCCGTCGAAGCCGGCCGCGAAGCGCGCGAGATCGGTTTGGCTGAAGCGCGAACGAGCGCGTCAGCCACCAGTCCGTTGACGGGATTTTTTTCGGAAACGTGATTCTTCTGTAGCCGTCGCCCTGTGGGCGACGCGAGAGATAGGTCATCGTCGCGCTCACGCTTCGCACAGCGAAGCGGCTACAGAATTACAACGGCCGAAAATTGACAGCGGCGTCGTCGTAGAATTCGATCTGTCGCCCACCGACGCGGCGGACGACGCGCCAGCCGTTTTGTCGCGCGATCTCCTGGAGCCGTTCATTCGACAGCGCAGCCACGGCGCGCAGTTCCGATGGCTGCGCGACCAGATATTCCGGCTTCTTCGCGAGCATCCGCTCGATTTTCGCAATCACGGCCGGCAATTGATCGTCCATCGGATCACTGTCCCACAACATCCGTAAAGGTCACAGAGTTTGGCTGGCAAGGAGGGCTGAGGTAAGTTTCCGGCCCGATGTTTTCGGAGACAATTATTTTGCGCGGCCACATCATCGACTCGCTGATTTTGCCGAAGGTGCTCGATCAAATTTTGACGCAGGGTGGCGAATTCAAGATCGGCGAGATCAAGATTGGGCAGAACCGGGTCGATCAAAGTTTCGCGCGCATCGAAGTCTCGGCACCGAAACACGAACTACTGGACGACATCGTTCTGCGCTTGCGCCAGCACGGCGCTGAGGTCGTGGAAAAGAAGGATGTGCAACTCGCGCCCGCTCCGGCCGATGGCGTGTTCCCGAAGGATTTTTACGTGACTACGAATCAGCAGACGCACGTCACGCTCGACGGGACCGAGACCGAAGTGCATCCCGCCTTGATGGATTGCGCGATCGTCGTGGATCGGGAAGCGCGCCGGGCGACCGCGAAGAAATTTCACGAGGTCCGGCGCGGAATGGAAATCGTCGTCGGTCATCAGGGGATCAGGGTCGTGCCGGTGCAGCGGTCCACGGCGCGGACGGACGTTTTCGAATTCATGTCGACCAGCATCTCGCTCGAGAAACCGAAGAGCGGGATTATTCGCGAAATGGCGACGGAGTTGCAACGAGCCCGATCCGAAGGCGGCAAGATCCTGGTCGTCGCCGGCCCGGCGCTCGTGCACAGCGGCGCGGTGCCGCACCTGGAGAAACTGATCGAGCTTGGATTTGTCGATCTGCTCTTTGGCGGGAACGCCCTGGCACTTCACGATATCGAGAACGCACTTTTCGGCACGTCGCTCGGCATCAATCTGGAACAAGGTTCGCTGGCCGAGCGGGGCCACGAAAATCAAATGCGCGCTCTAAATATTATCCGGGAAGCGGGCGGCATTTCGCGCGCGGTCGAAGATGGAACGCTCAAGAGTGGAATCATGGCGGCCTGTGTGCGCCACGGCATCGAATTGGTTTTGGCGGGTTCGATTCGCGACGACGGCCCGTTGCCGGAAGTCATCACCGACACGCTCCAAGCCCAGGACGCGATGCGCGAAAAAATTACCGGCGTAGCGACCGCGCTGATGATGGGAACGATGTTGCATTCGATGGCGGTCGCGAACCTTTTGCCGGCAACGGTGAAAACACTCTGCGTTGATGTGAATCCGGCGGCCGTCAGCAAGCTCACCGAGCGCGGCTCCTTCCAATCGCTCGGGCTCGTCTCGGACCTCGAGCCATTCCTCCGCGAACTAACCGTCACCCTGGCTCGCTGATTTTTTGGTATGCGCCAGTTGCTCCTTTGCCCGCCCGATTATTACGGCATCGAATACGAGATCAATCCGTGGATGAGCCGGGCCCGCGGCGCCGAGGTGCCGGTCGCCCAGGCGCAGTGGAAATGGCTCTTCGAAAAACTTTCGAGCCTCGATTGCAAGATCGAGCTGATCCCGCCGCGGCCGAAATTGCCGGATATGGTTTTCACAGCCAATGCCGGCCTAACGATCGGTCGCCGATTCATCCCCAGTAATTTTCGTCACGAAGAGCGCGCCGGCGAAGCGCCGCATTTCGCGAGGTGGATGGAGGAGCACGGTTACGAAGTCGTCTGGCTGTCGAAGGATCTTTACTTCGAGGGCGAAGGCGACGCGCTCTTCGGCGGCGACGTTTTGTTCTGCGGTTACAAATTCCGGTCCGACATCAACTCGCATCGCGCCGTCGCCGATCTGTTCGGCTGCCTGGTCATTTCCGTCGAGCTGGTCGATCCGCGCTTTTATCACATCGACACTTGCTTCTGTCCGTTGCCGGATGCTGGCGCGTTCTGGTTTCCGAACGCCTTCGATGAATATGGCCAGCGCGCAATCCGCGAGCATCTGCGTGATTTGATCGATGTCGCCGAAGAAGAAGCGGTTCATTTTTCCTGCAACGCCGTCGTGCTCGATCGCGATATCGTTTTGCCCGAGGGCGCGCCGAAACTGGTCGCGACGTTGAAGGACCGTGGATACACCTGTCATCCGCTCCCGATGAGCGAATTCCTCAAAGCCGGCGGCGCGTGCAAATGTCTGACGATGTTTATGCCGCAGCGCGACGAGCCTTGAGCGCGGTTTCGATTTTTCCCAGCGGCAGACAATTCATCACGTCGTCGCGCGTCAGCCACCCTTTGCGCGCGACGCCGATGCCGAACCAAAGTTCCTGAAGTCGCTCGATGCCGTGCGCGTCGGGATTGATGACGCACTTCACGCCTTTTTCCTTCGCGAGCGGCCACCAACGCCAGTCGAGGTCGAGCCGTTTCGGCGCCGCGTTGATTTCGATCCACGTTCCGGTCTCGGCCGCCGCGTCGATGATTGCCGGAATGTCGACGGCGTACGGATCGCGCCGCAAGAGCAGCCGGCCGGTCGGATGCGCCAGCATAGTGACATGCGGATTTTCCATGGCGCGAATGATCCGTTTCGTCATGTCCGCTTCCGAAAGTGTGAACGCCGAATGGATTGAGGCGACGACGTAATCGAGCTCGGCAAGCAGTTCGTTAGGAAAATCGAGCGAGCCGTCGCGGAGAATGTCGCATTCGACCCCGGCGAAAAGCCGGAAGTTTTCGAACTCACGATTCAACTTTTTGATGCTGGCGATCTGAAAGCGGAGCCGCGCTTCATCCAATCCACGGGCTTGAATCGAGCTGCGGCTGTGATCGGCGATCCCAAGATATTGCAATCCCAATTCCTGCGCCGCCACTGCCATTTCCTCGAGCGAATTGCGTCCATCACTCGCTGTCGTGTGGCAATGAAACGTGCCGCGAAGGTTCTCCGCTTCGAGCAGCTTCGGAATTTTCCCGGCAGCCGCGGCCTCAAATTCGCCGCAGTTCTCGCGCAACTCCGGCGGGATGTAATCGAGATCGAGGGCGCGATAAAGGTCCGCCTCTTCGCGAATGGTAGGGGCGATTGCCCCCAATCGCCCGCGAGTCTTTCCGGCCGGCGGCGTTTTCCCCGCGGGCGATTCGGGTGAATCGCCCCTACCTTCGGCGATGCCGAGCCGATATTCGTTCAACGTCCAGCCGCGCTGGAGGGCGCGGCTCCGGACCTCGATGTTGTGCTCTTTGCTTCCGGTAAAATAGTTCAGCGCGAACGGATACTCGGCCGCGGTCACCACCCGCAGATCGCATTGGATTCCCGAGCGGAGTCGCACACTCGATTTCGTCGGTCCATGCGCGATAACCGATTCCGCCAGCGGATGCTGAACAAACAATGCAGAAATTTCCGCGGGCGCGTTGGTCGCGACGATGAAATCGAGGTCGCGCACGATTTCCTTCCGACGCCGATAACTGCCGGCAATGCAAACGTGGAGCGCGTCCGGGTGCGAACGAAGATTGTTCTGCAACTGTTCCGCTTCCGCCGCGATCTTTCCGAGCGTGAACGAGCCAGCATATTTCTGCCGCTCATCGATCGCGCGGCAAAGTTTCTCCTGCGTTGTCTTGCCGAACCCTGGCAGCTCCGCCACGCGTCCGGCGACACATGCGTCGTGTAGTTGTGCGATCGAGCTGATCTGCAATTTCTCGTGGAGCGCCTTGATCTTTTTCGCGCCAAGACCGGGCAACGAAAAAAGTTCGAGAATGTCGGCAGGAAATTCCGCGCGCAGTTCGTCGAAAAACTTCAGCGAACCGGTTTCGACCAGTTCTTTGATCTTGGCCGCGATCGCTTTTCCGATGCCCGGGATTTTTTCGAGCACCTCTTCATTGCCGAGATCGGCGATGTTGCCGCCCCAGGTTTCGAGCGAGCGCGCCGCATTGACGTAAGCGCGAATCTTGAACGGGTTTTCGTCCTTCAGCTCGAGGAGCGTCGCGATCTTTTCGAGCACGTCCGCGATCGTGGCCTTGTCCATTGAAGCAAACTCTTAGCTCGAAATGGAGCGCCGTCGATTTCGGAGGACTCACACAAAGGCCGCAAAGGACACAAGGGACTTTGTGACCATGTGTGAGGGTTCCTCTACATTCGCCCGCGGCGTTTGTAGAAGTTGTAGCGCGCGATAATTGAATCGACGTACTTGCGGGTCCCGGGGAAATCGATGTTATCGAGAAACGTTTTCGCGGCGACGGCTTTCGTATCGTCTCCGCCCGCCCAGCGCAGGGCGCGGCTCGGGCCGGCGTTGTATTCCGCGAGCGCGAACGGCATCGGGTCCGCCTGGTTTTGCCAATGCTCGATCGCCCGGTGCAGATACCAGGTGCCGGCTTCGAGGTTCGTTTTCGGATCGAAGAGTTCCTCGCTCCGGAAATTCTCGATCTTGGTTTCGCGTGCCCATTCCGCGGCGGCTTTCTCGCTCACCTGCATGAGTCCGCGCTCGCCGGCAGTGCCGAACTTCTGGGCGTCGAACCGGCTCTCGCGCCAGACGACTGCTTTCACTAGCATCGGATCGACTTGATGCTCCGCGGCGACGCTGCGAATGAGCGCGTCATGTTGTTGGAATCGGGCGGGGTTGATGAATTCGTAGATCGTATAAAGCGGATCGCCCGATCGCATCGAGAGATAGACCAGGCCTGCCGCTCCGGCGAGCAGCAAGCAGATGATCAGTTTGAAAAAGAATCGGGCCATGCGCGCCATGCTCGTCCTGGAAAAAGTTTCGTGGGAAAGTAGTCGATCACGAGCAGGAGCACGAGCACGATTACGAATCCGAACCGATGAGCAATCCCTCCTACGCCCGCGTCATTATCGATCGTTCGATCCATCGCGAGCTGGATTATTCCGTGCCCGAAACGCTGGCGGGAAAGATCGAGATCGGCTCGCGAGTTCGGGTTCCGTTTCGGGAACGCTCGGCGCTGGCGACGGTGGTTTCGTTGGCGGATGAAACGGACGCGCCGGGTATTCGGCCGATCGAAGCGCTCGTCGGCGATAAACCCGTCCTGAGTTCGAAACTGATCGAGCTGGCGCGGTGGATGGGCGCTTATTATTGCTGCCCGATCGAAACCGTCATGCGGAGTTTGCTGCCGCAGGTCATCCGGCGGGCGGAGGTCGGCTGGAAAACGCAATTGTTCGTCAGCAAAGCGAAAGAAATTACCGAGGAGGAAATCGAGAAACTTCGGCGGCGCGCGCCGAAGCAGGCGGAATTGCTCGAAGCGGTTTCTAAATTGAGCAAGCCCATCGCGGCCGCGGAATTATTGCGGCAAACTGCGCTCGACAATCAAACGCTGCGCGCGCTGGAGAAACGCGGGTTCATTGTCTTGCGCGAAGAAGCGGTCGCGCGCGATCCGCATGCCGACGAGGAATTCATTGCATCGAGCGATCTGACGTTGAACGAAGAGCAAGCGGTCGCGCTGGGTGCGATCGAAGAAGCCCTGGCAACGCCGGAGAAAGCCAAGCCGTTGCTGCTTCACGGCGTGACCGGCAGCGGCAAGACGGAAATTTATTTGCAGGCGATCCATTCGACGCTTGCCCGCGGTAAGACTGCGATCGTGCTCGTTCCCGAAATTTCGCTAACGCCGCAGACTGTCGAACGTTTCAAGAGCCGTTTCGCCGAGACGCAGGAAACGGTCGCCGTTTTGCACAGCCATTTGTCCGAAGGCGAGCGGCACGATGAATGGCACAAGATCAATGCCGGCCGCGCGCGGATCGTTGTCGGCGCCCGCAGCGCCGTTTTCGCGCCGCTGGAAAATCTCGGCCTCATCGTTGTCGATGAAGAACACGAGACTTCCTACAAACAGGAAGAAGCGCCACGCTATCACGCGCGCGACGTCGCGGTGGTGCGCGCGAAACTGGAAGGCTGCGTCGTTTTGCTCGGCACCGCCACGCCGTCACTCGAGAGTTATCACAACGCGATGCAGACAAAATATCGCCTGCTCAAGCTGACCCAGCGCGTCGATGACTGCCAGATGCCGCTCATGCGGATCGTCGATTTGCGGTTGGAACGGCGGAAAGAAAAAGTCGCCGCGATTCTGTCGGAGAAATTGCGAGCGGCGATCACGGCGCGTCTCGAGAAACACGAACAGACGATCCTGTTCCTGAACCGTCGCGGGTTTTCGACCTCGCTCTTATGCAGCAACTGCGGCGAAGCGCGCGATTGTCCAAATTGCAGCGTCGCGCTCACCTTTCATCGCGGGGCGGCGCGGCTTACCTGTCATTTGTGCGGGCACACGGCGGCGGTGCCGAAAAAATGTCCGGCCTGTTCGCAGGACGCGTTGATCTATTCCGGATTCGGCACCGAGAAAGTCGAGGCGAACGTCGCCCATCTTTTTCCGGACGCGACTGTCCGGCGGATGGATGCCGATTCGATGACGCGCAAAGACGCCTATCGCGAAACGCTCCACGCCTTTCGCTCCGGAAAGATCGATATTCTGGTCGGTACCCAAATGATCGCGAAGGGGCTCCATTTTCCAAACGTCACGTTGGTCGGTATCATCAACGCCGATCTCGCGCTGCACATGCCGGATTTCCGCGCGGGTGAACGGACGTTTCAATTGCTGACGCAGGTCGCAGGTCGCGCCGGCCGCGGCGAAACGCCCGGAGAGGTTTTCGTCCAGACCTACACGCCGTTTAGTCCGTCAATTCAGTTCGCGCGCCATCACGATTTCGCAGGTTATTTCGAACAAGAGCTGGAATTTCGTGAGCGCTGCGATTTCCCGCCATTCAAGCATGTCATCCTGATCACCGTGCGATCCACTCACGAAGGCCGCGCGAAGTTATCCGCCGAAACCATCGCGCGCCGATTGAAAGAAGCGCTTCCGCCCGAATTTATTCTCAATGCGCCCGCACCCGCGCCGCTGGAAAAATTACAAGGCCAATTCCGATTCCATATTCTGATGCGCGGCGAAGCGATCATGCGCCTGAGCCGCCTCGTCCGCGAAACGCTCGATAAGCTTCCGCTGCCCGAAGACGTAGTCGCCGCGGTCGACGTCGATCCGTATCAGTTGCTGTAGCGACGCCGGTCTCACGCTTCGCACAGCGAAGCGGCTACAGAAGATTAGATGCGGTCGATTGTGATGATTTCGCCGGCGTAGGGCCAATCGTCGGCGTTGGCGACCAAGCCAGCGCGAATCGGATTTTCGCGAACGTATTCCCATTTTTGTGCGTAGCTTTCCTCGTTTCGCAGGACGTGATCGAAGAACCGCCGGTGCCAAATGGTCTTCTGTAGCCGTCGCCCTGTGGGCGACGCCGTGATGGCCGCAACCTTCTCCAGACATTGCTTCAACATTCCCATCCACCGGCCTAATTCGAAATCGTTCGGCCCACAGACAAACAAATGGATGTGATCGGGCATGATTGCGTATCGGCCGACCGCAATGCCGTGTTCGTCGTACGCGCGTTGAGAGAAACGCACGAAAGCATAGTGAATCGCATCTGTCGCGAGCAACGGCCTTCGTCGGTACGTGCAGGCCGTTACGAAGAAAACCGGATTGCTTGGAAAGAGACGATCGAGTCGGGGAGGGACGCGAGGGTGTTTGGTCATGTGGAGGGAGCGAAGAGCATGACGAATGGCGGTTCCTGAAGCAACGTCGCTCTCGCACTTCGCACAGCGAAGCGGCTACAGAAGAAGCGCAGTTGTTCGCGCTGGAGTATTCCGGCATTTGATCTAACTCTATTGCCTCATGCGATGTCCGAGGTTCATCATGCTCGTGGCGACTGCGGCGCTCGTTCTGGCCGGGTGTCGAAAAAATGCGAGTGGCGGCGCCTCGAACAAGATCCGGGTCGGCTATATCGGGCTCACGTGCGAGGCGCCGATCTTCAGCGCGGTCGAGAACGGGTTCTTCAAGGAGGAAGGACTCGAAGTCGAGATGGTGAAATGCGAATGGGCGAATTACAAGGACGTGCTCGCGCTCGGCGGTTTCGACATCACCCATCATCTCGTGATGTATTTTCTTAAGCCGATCGAGCAGGGACTCGATGTCCGGTTTACGGCCGGAATTCATAAGGGCTGCCTTCGGGTCCAGGCATCGACAAAAGGAAATATTCACACCGTCGTGGATCTGCGCGGGAAACGAATTGGCGTGCCTGGGATGGGAACGCCGCCGTTCATTTTTGCGAATCGTGTTTTGGGCGCGAACGGGATCGACTCAAGCAAAGATGTGACCTGGCGCGTTTTTCCCGCCGGTGAACTCGGTCTCGCGCTCGACAAGGGCGAAGTCGATGCGGTCGCTGATTCGGAACCGATCGGAAGTCTGCTGATCGCGGACGGAAAAGTCCGCAATGTCGCCGATCAGGCTGCGGACATGCCTTACAAAGATGAATACTGTTGCGCGGTGATCGTGAATGGAAAATATCTCGCGGCCCATCCAAAGGAGTCGGCCGCGGCGACGCGCGCGTTGTTGAAAGGCGCAAAGTGGGTTGAAACAAATCCTGCCGCCGCCGCGCGTTTGTCGGTCGAGAAAAAATATCTCGCGTCGAATCCGGAGCTGAACACCGTCGCGATTTCGCATCTTCGTTATGTGCCGAGCGTTTCCGGCGCGGACGACGCCGTGAAATCGGCCGCGGCGGAAATGAAAGTTGCCGGGATGCTCGCCCCGAGCACCGATGTTGCCGCCCTGGCGCAAAAGGCGTTCGTCCATCTCGATGGCGTCTCGGATCAATGGCTCGAAAGTCTGCAGGTGGAAAAAGTCGCGGGAGGGCAGGTGCCGCCGGACCAGGACATCCGGCTTTACGCGGAGATGATCCTGTCTGATACGCAGGAGTCATGTTGCAAGAAGCCAGTCGTCGCCGCCCAGAAATAGTGCAGTCGAGAACGGACGCGACGCTCGGCGACGTCGCCGCAGAACGGGCAACGAAACGGTGGCGAACCTGGCTGCCCGTTCCCGTGGCTAATGTGATTTGTCTCGCGGCGCATTGGTTCGTTTCAAAAGGCGAGCCGCCCGCGGAAACGCGTTCGTATTTCGTGTTTCTCTGGAACTTCCTGGCGGTAGCGCTTCTTCTCGCAGTCGCGCAATTGTGGTTGCCGCGCTTGAGACGGCGCATGCGGCAAGCGGGACCGATCTTCGCCGCAGCACTCCTGACTTTGTGCGCCTGGGAAGTGGTCACGTCGGGATTCCGTTTGCTGCCGATGCCGTACTTCCCGGGCCCGGCGGGGGTTTTCCAAAGCCTGATCAACGATCGCGCATTGCTCTTCGATAGCACGTGGCACTCGCTGGTTTTGTTGCTCGGCGGTTACGCGCTCGGCGTGGTCGCAGGTTTGATCAGCGGCATCTGTATCGGCTGGTCGAATCCGGTCCGCTATTGGGGAATGCCGATCCTGAAAGTGGTCGGGCCGATTCCGGCAACGGCGTGGATTCCGCTGGCGATGGTCGTTTCGCCCTCCGCGGTTTTTTCCGCAGCCGCGCTCATCGCGCTCGCGGTCTGGTTTCCAGTTACGATGCTGACGGCTTCCGGAATTTCGAACACGCGCGCATCGTACCTCGACGTCGCGCGCACGCTCGGCGCGAGTCGGCGCTATCTGATTTTTCGCGTCGCGATTCCCGCGGCGTTGCCGAGCATTTTCATTGGGCTGTTCATGGGATTGGGCGCATCGTTTCTCACTCTCGTCGTCGCGGAAACGGTGGGCGTGAAATCCGGACTCGGCTGGTACGTGAGTTGGGCCCAGGGCTGGGCGGAGTACGGAAAAGTTTTCGCGGCTCTTGTCATCATGGCCGCGTTTTTTTCCACGATCATGACGCTGCTCTTCAAAGTGCGCGACCGAATGCTGGTCTGGCAAAAGGGAGTCATCAAATGGTAGCCGACGCCGCACTCGAGGCGTCGTCGCTTCGCGTCACCGATGTCAGCAAAAGTTTTCCGTTACCGGAAGATCCTACGGCGCGACTTCTCGCGCTCGACACCGTTTCGCTCTCGACGGCCGCGGGCGAGCTGGCGTCGCTGGTGGGCCCGAGCGGTTGCGGAAAATCGACTTTGTTGCGGTTGATCGCCGGGCTTGATGTGCCGGATTCCGGCGAGCTCGTTGTGGGCGCCGAATCGATCACCGCGCCGAACGCGGAACGCGGTTTGGTTTTCCAGGACCCGAATCTCTTCCCGTGGCTCACCGTGCGGCGAAACATCGAAGCCGGTCTGGTCGCGCGCCGTGTTCTCCACGAGAAACGCCACGAGGTGGCGGAATTCGTGCGGCTCGTCGGCCTCGAAAGTTTTGCCGACGCCTATCCGCATCATCTTTCCGGCGGAATGGCGCAACGGGTTGCGCTCGCCCGCGCTCTCATCAATCATCCCAAAGTGTTGTTGCTCGACGAGCCACTCGGCGCGCTCGACGCGTTCACGCGGATGCGGATGCAGGACGAAGTGCTCCGGCTTTGGCAGGCGCGCCGGACGACGATGTTGCTCGTCACTCACGACATCGATGAAGCGATTTACATGAGCGACCGCATCGTGATCATGACGCAACGGCCGGGCCGGATCGAACGGATCATCCCGGTGAATCTGAATCGGCCGCGCGATCGGAGCAGCGGGGAATTTCTCCAATTGCGCGGCGAGATTTTGGAGCTTTTGCATTTCGCCGGAGCGGCGGTGAATTCTTAGCGCTTAAAACAAACTTCCACCCGCCCCGCGCCGCTGCGTATCATCGCGCCCTGCGCCATGGACGAGACGGAGGGAAAACTAACGTCGGGTGAATCGCTGACTGTCGAGCAATTGGTGGAGTATTTGCCGGCGCTGAAAGAAGTCCCCGGGGCGCAGCTGGAAAAATACGCGAAAGGCGCGGCAGCCCTCCATCGTTATCGCAAGGGCCAGACGGTCTGCGTCGAAGGCGAGTTCGGATCGACGGCGTATTACATCGTTTCGGGCACGGTCGATATTTCGATTCAGAATCCGCTGGCTCATCTGCGGACTCGTCCGGCCTTCGGGTTGTTCGGGCGGAGCATGGCGAGGATGAAAAGTATTCTGCTGAACGACGGGCAGGATAAGCGCGCCGAAGCGCACGAGCGCAAATTCATTGGGATCGATGCGAACGTCGATTTGCCGATGAACAAACCGATCGCCGAGCTCGGGC
>DATILK010000002.1:0-4417 GCA_035476555.1 Chthoniobacterales bacterium
GACTTCAAACGTCACCGAGGTCAGAACGTCGTGGCCCTTCGCGTCCTTACCGGTTACTTCGAGCAAGTACTGGCCGGGCTTTCCCGCGACCGCATCGGAAAGTCTCGCAACGTTGGGTTTGCGATCCGTGCCGAGCCCGGGCGTCGTCGTGAGCTCGCGTTCCCATTCGACGTGCAACTCCGCCTTGCTGTCGAATTCCGTCGTGTCGCCTGCCGCCGCGAGGCGATTTGTCTGCCACGTGATCCGCGTCAGGCGGACCGTCGATTTGACAGGCGTCGCCAAAACTTTTCCGTCCGCTCCCACTGCGATCAGCTCGATCGGCAACGCATTGCCTTGCTTGAAAACGCCGTCGAGCCGCCGGATGCCGAAATAATAATCGGAGCTCTGCTGAACGAACGAGCGTGATTCGGAAACGGTTTGCTGGCTGAGGTCCGTCACTTCGCAAAGCAATTTTGTCGCGCGCGGTTGCGGGGCTTTCGGATTGACCGGGAGCTGCGCGGAAATCTTCGCGGTCCCGTCTGCGGCGATGTCGGCTTCACCCTGGGCGTTGAATTGCGAGATGCGGTCGAGCGCCTTGTTCAGCCGGAAATCTTCGATCGCATTGTTGAAGGCGAAATCTGCCAGACCTTCCGGCCGGAACGTGTCGTCGCGCGCCACCAACGACCACGTCAGCTTTGCCTTCACCAGCGGCTTGCCCATAAAATATTTCGCCGTCACCGGCAATTCGAGCGCGAGCGGACCGGTCGTCGCCGGCGGCGCGGGAATCGTTATCTCGAATGCGTTCGGCCGATATTCCTGGACCTGAAAATCGCAGTTGCCCGTGAGCTTGTGTTCCTTTTCCTCATCGAGCACCGACACCCGATATTTCCCGACGCTGTCCGTCGAAATCTTGATGTCTTCGGCAAACGAACCGTACTCGGAAAGCGTCACGGTTTTGCTAAAGAACTGGCGGTCCTTCGCGTCGAAAACTTTAACAGTGACGGTTTTGCCAGCTGGCAACGTCGATTGATTTTCGTTCAAGTTCCGCGCGAATCCCTTCAGGTGAACGATGTCCCCCGGCTTGTAGACGCCGCGCTCGGTGAAAAGAAAAACGGCACTCGGATCGACTTCGTCGCCGTAATCGTCCGTCACGCCGAGCCGATAAAGCGGAACCGACGCGTCGCCGGAATTGATTGAGATCAAATGACCATCGCCTTCGTGTTGCGCGAAGACCCAGCGCGATTCGCTAAAGTATGGAAGATGCGCGCCACCGTCCGCGTCCGTCACCGCTTCGGCGAGCTGCTTCTGGTCGGTATCGAGCAGACGCAGCTGAACGTTCGGCAATTTCTCGCCCGTCATCAGCGAAAAGAAATGCAGCGTGATCCCGCTCGGGTCGCGTTTCCAAACCGAGCCGATGTCCGTCAGTTGAATAACGGCCTGCGTCCCGACGCGTTTCTTTTCCGATGTGACTGGGTCGATGGATTCGGCCGTAAGCAAGATCGTGCCGGTCTTGTTCGCGCCGAGGATTTCATCCCAGCTCAGCGGCAGCGTCTCGGACTTGTCGACGCTAGGCGCCGGTTTGAATTCGTGCTGCCAGATCACCTGGCCCGGGAGCTTCTCGACGTCAACGCGGTTATACATTTCCTCCGGCGCGCGATCGTCCGTGAACTCCTCGTATTTGTCGTAGGCCTTGATCGCGACCGGCGTCGTGTCGCCAGTGAAGAGGCGCGCCGTCACCTTGATGCGCGGCACGTTGACCGAAAGGAGGCGGAATTTTCGCGTCCCCGCCCGATGCTGATGGGTCGCGAAATCTTCGAAGTAAAGGCGGGGCGCAATTTGTTTGAAAACGAGGTCGTTCGTCTGCGCCCGATCGAACTGGAACGGTTCCCTCGACGGCAATCCGGGCTTCGTCGTGACCCGATACTTCGGACCGAGCGCGAAATCGCCCTTCAGTGTCACCGTGTCGCCTTCGACTTCCGCTTTGAATTTCTCCGGCACCGGCGCCACCGAAATCCAGCGGGAAATGTTGTCGGCGGAAATTTCCTCAGCGAGCTGCTTCGAAAATTGAATGACGATCCGTCGCCCGGCGATTCGATTGCTTTCCGCGGCGATGCTCGAAATCGCAAACGGCTTCACCACGCCGATCAGAATCTCTTTCCGCGCCGGCAGGCTCGACTTCCATTCCGTCACCGGGACACCCGCGTCGACAATCAATTTCCAATCGTTGCCTGGCGGCAGCGGCTTCGTCGGCGCGACGAAGAGCACGTTCTTGCGAAGGGCATGCGGCTTTTCGTTGTCGCTGTCGAACGCCTCCTCATCTGCCGATACGGGCGGCGGTTTTTCACCCCACGCGCTCAGCGAACGATCGTCGCTTTGGTAAATCGGAAAGGAACGGTCGCGATTTTTCGGATCGTCGCCTTCGACACGCGCGTCGATCTTCACGCCAGCGCCGTTGACGAACCGAATGTATTTCGCGGCCGCGGCGGGATCCACGTTCGCGTTAAACAGCAGTAGGTAACGCGGCACGGCCGGCGCGTTCTCCGGGTCCGCGCCGCCCAGCGCGTTCACGCCTTTCACTCGCATCGGCGGCGTCTCGACGTTTTCCCGCAGCGACGACTTCACGTCGCGCCCGGCCGCGTCTTTCAATCCGCCGCGCAACGAGACTTGGTACTTCGTGCCGATCGGCAGAACTCCTTTCGGCGCAAATGTTCCACTCCGGGTGCTCAGCCAGATAAACTGACCGTCGATCGCGGGCGAAAACACGAGAGGGGAAGCCGCGGCCGCCTTGCCGATCTCGCTGGCCGGCACCATCTCGGTCGCGAAACGCAGTTCGAAAGTGCTCGTCTGATCGAGCTGGCGCGACGGAAGCAGGAGTTGAACGGCGCGGTCTTCCGCGAAAATCGTGACGGCAACGGAAAAGATCAGCGCAAACCAAAATGATCGCATCATCTTGGGACGCGAGATTAGCACCGCGTTGCGCAGTCAGTTCAACTTAATTCGGCCTCTGGAATTCCTGGGAGGTCGAGCCTCTGTCGAGTCGATCGCGGCATTCGCGGCTCGACAGAGTCTCGCCCTATCATAACGCAGCTGAAATTCAGCTTGCGCACCGGGCTTCCAGTGCGAAACGGTTAGCTCCACCGCGCCGGCGTGGCGGAACTGGCAGACGCGCTGGACTCAAAATCCAGTGATCGCAAGATCGTGTGGGTTCGAGCCCCTCCGCCGGCAATCCCAAGAGCGCCACCCGCAGGCGGCGCTACTTCTCAATGCTCAACGTCTCCGTGGTCCTGCCATTTCTGCAAATCTTCGCGACGGACCTCGCCGGCGTTCCAAGGTGAAATCAACTGGATGGAATCCGCCGGCACCCAACGGCCTGGCATATTACTGCCCGTCTGAGGCCGCAGCCACACCAACCTTTGGCCAGTCTTCGGATCGACCTGCACGGTTAATCCAGTTGTAACCTGGCCGGCTATCTTCAGCCCGGAACCGACTTCGATCCGCATCGCGACGCCACCGCCGAAGAATTTCTCTCCCGCCACCGTCTCCGCCACGACTTTCTTGTGGCCGGCCGAGATGAACAGCGCGTACCGGTCGCCTCTCACCTCCGTGGCGCTCTTCGAATTAAACTGCACAATGTAGCGACCTGGTTGGAGTGCGCCGGTGACGAAGGTCCCACTTGTACCGGTCGCGCCTTGATAGGCGACTCTGCCGCCTTCAGTGAACACAGTCACCTTCATCGAAGGGACCGCGAACGCGGCCGACGCCGCCAACAGAATTGTCAAAAACAGAATGCTGCGAATGATTTGTTTCATAGGTTTGATTGTCTTAGCACAGTATTAGTTACCTACCGAGGCCCGCTCCGCTGATGGACTGATTCTGCCGGTTCTGCAGATCCTGGTTGCTGATGGACGTGTGTGTCATCGCTTCTTTAGCTTCGGCCGAGTCCGAATCCGCCCAATGCGCGGCGATATTGCTCCCTAACGCCTTGGGGATCCAAACCATCGGCTTGCCGTTCTTGCCCATCGGCGCGCTGCTGCTCTTTTCTTCTGTTGCGACTTGGCCACTGATGCTTAGTCCCGCGCCCACATCGATCTTCATCGCCACGCCGCCTCCGGCAAATTTTTCCGCTGCCACCCCGTTGGCCGCGACTTTCTTCTTACCCGCCGAAATGACTACCGAGTAGTGGCTGCCTTTCGGTGCACTGCCGGAAGTGAACTGCACCACGTAATTGCCGGTGCTGAGCTTGGAAGTTGCGAAAGTTCCAGCCGTGTTCGTAGCGCCCTTGAAGGCAACTTTGCCGCCAGGACCGGATACGGTTACCGTTAACGGAGGAACGGCGCCAAAAGCCAGATTTGTGGCAGCTAGAGCGATCAAAAACAAAGCAGGGCGAATGATGTGTTTCATGGAACTAAGATATCGAACCTTCTCCGTGCGCCAAGGA
>DATILK010000003.1:0-2461 GCA_035476555.1 Chthoniobacterales bacterium
CAGAGATATTGTGTATAAGGTGCGGTTTGAAGCCGGAGGTTCGCCACGGCGAATCCGTCCGGTGGCGGATCGGAAGTCAGAAGTCGGAGGCCAGATTATTCCAATGCTAAATCCCAGCACAGCAGCAGCAGCGACGAAACGTTTTTGCCTGATTCTCGTTAAGCCGTCGCACTACGATGATGACGGGTATGTGATCCAGTGGTTTCGCTCGACGATTCCGTCGAACTCTTTGGCGGCGGTGTTTGGGTTGGCGCGAGATTGTCAGCAGCGCCACACGCTCGGACCGGACGTGGAGATCGAGATCCATCCGTTCGATGAGACGAACACGCGGATCAGGCCGGAAAAACTGGCGCGCATGATCGAGGAGGCGGGCGCGGGCATGGTGATGCTGATCGGCGTGCAGTCGAACCAGTTTCCGCATGCGCTCGATTTGGCGCGGCCGTTACGCGAGCGCGGAATCCAGGTGGGGATCGGCGGGTTCCATGTCTCGGGAATCCTGAGCATGATGGGCGGGAACGACGCCGATGTGCATAAGGCGAAGGCGATGGGCGTGACGCTTTTCGCGGGCGAAGCGGAAGGGCGCATGGAGATGGTGCTCAAGGACGCTTACGAGAAAAAGCTCAAGCCGCTTTACAATTTCATGGCGGACCTGCCGAACATCGAGGGCGAGCCGCTGCCGCTCATTCCGGCGATTCGCGCGGTGCGCACGGCGGGCGCGGTGACGAGTTTCGACGCGGGACGCGGTTGTCCGTTCCAATGTTCGTTCTGCACGATCATCAACGTCCAGGGACGCAAATCGCGGCGGCGTTCGCCAGACGACGTGGAGCGGTTGATCCGCGAGAACGTAGCCCAGGGATTGAACCGCTTCTTTATCACGGACGACAATTTTGCGCGGAACAAGGATTGGGAAAAAATCCTGGATCGGCTGATTCATTTGCGCCTGAAGGAGGGACTCAAACTTTCGTTCCTGATCCAGGTCGACACGCTCTGCCATAAGCTGCCGAATTTTATCAAGAAATGCGCGACGGCCGGCGTGAAGCGAGTTTACATCGGGCTGGAGAACATCAACCCGGACAGCCTGGCGGGCGCGCACAAGCGGCAGAATAAAATTACGGAGTATCGCAAGATGCTTCAGGCTTGGAAGGAAGCGCGGATCATTACTTATTGCGGTTACATCCTCGGGTTCCCGAACGACACGCCGCAATCGATCATCCGCGACGTGGAGATCGTGAAGAAGGAATTGCCGCTCGATATTCTCGAGTTCTTTTTCCTGACGCCGCTTCCGGGCTCGGAAGATCACCAGACCTTGGTGAACTCCGGCGTGGTGGTCGATCCCGACCTGAACAAGTACGATTTGAACCACGTCTGCGCGCCGCATCCGAAGATGTCGCGGGAAGAATGGGAGAAGGTTTACGACAAAGCGTGGAAGACCTATTACACGGACGAACACATGGACGCGGTGATTCGCCGGCTCGTTTCGAAACAGGCGCCGGCGAGTAACGCGATCATGTTGATCGCCTGGTTCTACGGCGCGGTCCACATCGAAGGGATTCATCCGCTCGAGACTGGATTGTTCCGTTACAAATTCCGGCGCGATCGCCGGCCGGGCTTGCCGATCGAGCCGATCTGGAAGTTCTATCCGAAATACGCGATCGAGTCGGTGGCGAAGCTGTGGAAATGGGGCCGGCTCTACGCGCGGCTGCGCGCGATCTACGTGAAGGCGAAGAAGGATCCGAAGAAACTCGAATACATGGATCTCGCGATGACTCCGGTGACGGATGACGAGGATCTGGAGATGTTTCACACGCCATCGGCGCCCGCGTTTATCGAGCAGGAGCATCGGCGCGCGCATGCGAACGCCGAAGCGCGCGAGCATGCGGCGGTAGCGTAGCGTGCCTCAAAAAACTAACTCCCGAGCAAACTTTCTCCCCTTCCTCTCGTTCCCAAACTCTGTTTGGGAACGCACTTGTCCCCGAAACTCCGTTTCCTCCCCGCTGGCATGCGCAGTCGCTACCGCATAAACAACGAAAATGCCGCGCATTTCATCACATCAACGGTCATCGAAAGGATGCCGATCTTCACGACAGCAGCTTGCTGCGACATTCTCGTCCATTCGTTCGAATATTGCCGTGAACATAAAGGCCTACGCATCCACGCCTGGGTAATTCTCGACAATCATTTTCACGCAATTGTCTCGGGACCGAGGTTGCCGCAGATCGTCGCCGATTTGAAGAAGTTCACGGCGCACGAACTTCTCGGCCAACTGAAGCTGGAAGGTCGTGAATGGCTGCTGAATCAACTGTCGTATTTTCGCGCGGCTCACAAGAGTGCAAGCAGTCATCAGATTTGGCAGGAAGGAGTCCACCCTCAGTCGATCACCAACGACGAAGTGATGCTGCAGAAGCTTGAGTACTTGCACAACAATCCGGTGAAGCGCGGGCTGGTCGCGGCGCCCGAGCAC
>DATILK010000004.1:0-5433 GCA_035476555.1 Chthoniobacterales bacterium
GAGATATTCGCCATCCGATTGAAGAGCGAATTCTTAAACGTATTCACAGTGAATGTTCCCGCACTAGTTTGGAACGCGCCCGTGAAGACACCGTCAATTATCGTGAAGCTGCCCGTGATCGCGCTGGTGCTTCCGATGAAGTGGTCCAGCATGAACGTGTATGGCGCTGTCGCCGAGGCCGGCGGCGTTACCAACCCAAATCCACCGGTCAACAGCGTGCCTGTGCGCTGAACCATGAAGATGTGCTTGTTCGAGTCGATAATGAACATGACCTGGCTTTCGCCCGTCGGTCCATGGGCGACGCCGAAGTAGCAGCCCGCGATTTTCGAGTCAGTGCCAAACGTGGAAAAGCGCGACGCTTGGAATGTTTGTCCGCCCATGACGAACGTGACGCCGTTCTCAGTGGCCTTGCCGACGAGGCCCTGCCCGGTCGTCAGCACCAGCGAGAAGTAGCCGTTGGCGAGCGGCCCCTCGGCAAAGCCGATCACCTGGCCCGTAACATCGAACTGATGCACTTGGACGTGCGCGTTATTCTCGATGTAGAAGAGAACGAGAGAACCCGGCGAGGTAGTGCCATAGACACCACGCAAACTGACTTCACCATGATCTCCGTCTGGCGTTGGTGTTGGTGTTGGTGTTGGATATGTCCTCGGCGTACCGCTCGGGGTCGGCGAGGCCGAAGGTTCGGTATGCGGAGTTGAGGTTGGTGTTGGCGATGGCGTTGGTTCCGCGAGGGCGGTTACAGCCGCTGAAAGACCGATCCAGCAAGCCAGGTTTAGGTATTTAATAATGGATTTCATTGTTTGATTTGATTGTTTGAATTACTGCAAATGGGCCGAGGAGAAACAGGCCCGGATTATGGAAATTATAGCAGGAGCTGTTCCCAAAAAACCGCTCATTTGGAACCAGTTCCGCGGAAAAACTGGTCGTTAGGCAGCAGCCAAGACGCGCCCGGTGACTTCACCGAAACCAACCCGGTAACCGTCGCCTTGGCCCCAGCCAGTGATCGTGAGACGATCGCCGTCTTCCAGCCACTTCCGGCTTTCGCCATTTGGCAACGCAAGCGGATTCGCGCCACGCCAGGTCAGTTCCAACATGCAGCCGCGCGATTCCTCGGTGGGACCGCTGATCGTTCCGCTCGCGAGCAAATCGCCCGGTTGAAGATTACAACCGTTGACCGTGTGATGGGCGAGCTGCTGCGAGATGCTCCAGTAGAGATTCTGAAAGTTCGTCCGCGTGATCACATGCGGCTGCGCGAGCTTGTCTGTCTGCAACTGCGCTTCGAGCTGGATGTCGAAGCTGAAGTCGTTAGGCCGGCGCAGATATGGCAGCGGCTCGGGGTCCTGCGCCGGTAACGATTTTCGGAACGGCTCCAATGCCTCCAGCGTCACAACCCACGGAGAAACGCTCGTGCAAAAGTTTTTCGCGAGGAACGGGCCGAGTGGCTGGTATTCCCACGCCTGAATATCGCGCGCGCTCCAATCGTTCATTAGAGCCAAGCCAAAGATGTGATCGGTGGCGCGATCAATCGGAATGGGACTGCCGAGCGCGTTTCCGGGCCCAATCAGAAACGCAGTCTCCAACTCATAATCAAAGCTGCGGGTCGGGCCGAAGGTCGGCGCCGCGGCGTCGGGTGGTTTGATCTGGCCTTTCGGCCGGCGCACATCCGTCCCGCTGACGACGATGGAACTGGCCCGTCCGTGGTAAGCGACCGGCAGCCATTTCCAATTCGGCATGAGCGCGTTCTCGGGACCGCGCAACATCGTGCCGACGGTGTGAGCGTGGTGATACGACGAATAAAAATCCGTGTAGTCACCGATTCGCGCCGGGAGTTGCATCTTCACGTCTTTCTGCAAATGGAAGGCGCGGGCGCGCAGCTCGGCGTCATCGCGTAACGTCGGCGTTTCGCTGTTGAGCAAATACTGAATGACTTCGCGCGCCTTGCGCCAGGCCGGTCGCCCGAGGGCAAGAAACGCATTCAACGCGTCGGCGGAAAAGACAGGCTCGCTTCCGAATTCGGGCGACCGAAAATGGCCGCGCTCCTCGAGCACGGAAAGATCGAGAACGGAATCCCCTATTGCTACGCCAACTCGCGCCGTGGCATTAGCGGGTTTGAAAATGCCGAAGGGCAGATTCTGGATTGGAAAATGCGAATCGGGCGCGACATCGATGAACGATTTCATAAGGCGAACGCTTCGGAGAAGCGTTCCTACCTTACAAGAGATTCAGCGCTCGCAAATCCTCGCGCGGCTCATCGAAACTGCAGCTGCCGAGAGACGTCACCAACTCGCGATGCGCCGCAACGCGTTTCGTCGCCACTCTCCAATCGCGCCACGCGAAGGAATCTTCTGTTAATGAAAACGACGCGGCCTCTTCGTCGTCGAGCATCTCGACGAATTGTTTTTCCGTCCAATCGTGTTCCAGCCCGAGAACGCCGGCGCCGAGCACGTTGAGAAAACCGTGCATCGTTGTCTGAACGCTCTGATGAAAAATGCGCACCGGATGATGCAGGCCGGCGGTGAATTTGATCGGCACTTGGTGCGTGCCAGCCGCCATCAGCGCGACGGCGATCTCGGCCGATGATGGAAACGCGCTCGCGGTCACGCCACCAGTCCGCAGTTTGAAGCCGAGCTTGCCGCCTGCATGAGACCGGTTGTTGTCTGCAATTGATTTGATCGTGCGCTCGGCCGCTTCCGCCGGCGCTTCCCAAAAAGTGCGCAGCCCCGAATCGATCGTCGCCCGGATCATTCTAAATGTATCCGCGCTGATATTTGCCGGGAGCGGCATTTCGAATTGTTCGATGACAGCGGCTGCGCCATACATCATGCGAAACGACGCGATCGAATCCATCGCTCCGGCGAGCGAAGCCTGAAAAGCCTCGGCGTTGTCCGTCTTTGGCCCGAGCGCGGAGATGCGCAGCGGATGGTCAGTGTCGAACTGCGACAACCCGCGTGCCGCCGCGCCGAATTCCGCGACCGGAAGAATAAACGCGCCGAGCATCCAGTCATCTGCCGTCCGAATGTAATCCGCGTAATTCTGCAAAGCGGGCTCCAGCGCCATGTTGGCCGGCGGAAAGAGTCCGGCGTAATCGATGGCGCGCGCCAGCAACGCGCGCAGGGAAGCCGTCATCACATCTTTTTCTTGCCTTCGATCCACGCGATGATTTCGGTACTGGGCTCGCCATCGTAGCCGGTGAATTCGCGGATCACTTTCCCCGCGGAATCGAGCAACACGATGGTGGGAAAACCCTTTTCATCGATCCCGTACTGCCGGCCGACCTTTTCATTCTGCTTCTTCAATTCACTGGATTGCTTCTTGCGCTGCGGAAAATCGATTTCCACCAGCACCAGATTTTTCGCGGCGTAGCCGGCGAATTCCTTGCTGGAAAGAACCCGTTTCCGGAAGTCAATGCACGGCCCGCACCAGTCCGATCCGGTAAACTCCAGAAAGACGCTCTTGTTTTCCGCCTTCGCCTTCACGAGCGCCTTTTCGTAATCGGTTTCCCAGCCGGCCGCGGCGAAGCTACCACTCGTTAGGCAAATTAAGAGAGCGCCCAGGCAAAGTTTGCGATTGAACATGGCGCGAAGGTAATCGCGCGCTTTGGACAGAACAAGTAAGCTCATCCGGTCACACTGGGAATCGGCGGCGGGACGCCGCGCAGCACCGTCTTCGATCCAAATTTCTCCGCCCAATTCACCCGCGCCGTCGCAGCCATCAGCAACGCCAGGGTGACGATCGCGCCGATCGTGATCGTCAATCCCGTGAGGCCGTCGAAAAAGAAGCTGTAGCTAAACAGAATCATGTAGGCGAATTGCGCGAGCGCCCCGAGCTGAGCGAAGCGGCGTCCGGTTACCGCGAGCAAATAGCCGCAGACTAGCGCGAGTGAAACCGCGGCCGAGATCGCGAAGGCGAGCGCCAGCGGAATCAGATCCACCAGATAAGCGAAGAGCAATTGAAAGGCGAAGCAGCCGGCCGCGAGGAAAAAATAATTCATCGGATGCAAACTGACGCGCCAGACCATTCCCATCAGGACGAGCACCGAGAAAAAGAACAGAAGCGAGACCGGGGCGAAGAACGACATCCGCGACGCCACCGGCCCCGGGTTCGCGACCGACGGCATTCCCATCGCGATCGGCTGCGCGTTGATCACGTCGGGATACGACCAAACAAAGGCCCAGCCCTTCGCGGTGCGCGTTCGCTCCGTAGCCGAACCGGTGCCGGCTGGAAAATCGAAATCGGAAAAATCCATCGTCATCGCGAGCCGGAAATTTTGGATCCGCGATGTGTTGCCAAAGGTGTAGCCCCAGCGCTCGGTTCCGCGCGATTTATAGGCGACGACAAACTTCGCGCTCGCGCCGGGCACCAGCGTCACCGCGTCGGTAATTCCTTCCGCCGTTTTATTATTTCCCGTCGAAGGTTTGCCGTCGATCGCGAACGAGAAGTCGCTGTAACTCGCATCCGCCCCCGGGAATTCGAAACGCACATAAATCGTCTGCGTGATCTGGGTCGGATTCTGGACGCTGTATTCGCCTCGGAAATCCACGAGGTAAGTGCGATACCAGAGCAACCCTTTTTTCTTCGGCTCATAACGGAGGTCGACCGTGACATCGCTCTTCGACGGTTGAATCAAATGCCGCCCATCGGCGCTTCCCGGCGAATTGTAATACGTGACCGGGTGCGGCTGGACCATGACCGGTCCCCAGCCACCGGTGACAGCGGGACCGCAGTTGTTGAGCGAAACGCCGGAGCGCACGAGCACGCTCGAGCCGAGAATAAACCACCCGACGGCTGTGCAGACGATGATTGAGCCGATGGCGAGAAGTCGTGGGAATGTCATAAGCGGGTTACCTTTCTTTTGCGGAATTTGATTTTGCGAGCGGCGGGCCGGCGGGGTTTCGAACGCGCTGCCATCAGGCGCTCGAGCCGTTTTTCAATGTGAGTCAGTCTCATCAGGATCATTTGTTAGGTTGGGGTTTCTGGTAGAAGAATTCGGCGCGCGGTCTCTCGTTTTTGCAGAGCTCCTTGTGAAGCGGGATGGCGCGCGAAGTTGCGTCGGTCTGGGCGCACGGGGCCGATTCGACGTTGCCCTCGAAAGCGGCGATCTCGTAGGCGACCGGGATCCGCAGTTCCCAATCCAGCCGATGGATGAGAAGACTTGTTTGCGGAAGCTCAATTGCGATTTGTCCGGAGACGGGCTTGAACGCCGGCTTTTTCTCTGTGTAGGAAACCAAAACCGCGCTTGCTTCCCTCCCCGTCCGCAGCGCGAATTCCAAATTGCGCTCCCCGCGATCGATCGGTTTAACCGCCTGGCCGTCGATCTTGGCTTCCAGCAATTCGCTGCCCTCGGGAAGGTTCACGCTCCACCGGATCGCGCGCTCGTGGCGAATTTTGTAAACGATCTCAGTCAACAAAGCTCCGTCCGAAACAATCCGC
>DATILK010000005.1:0-6070 GCA_035476555.1 Chthoniobacterales bacterium
TGCCAGCCGACATTCGGCCTTCCGCCGTGATCGATGCCGAGCTGAATCATCCAGATAATGACAAATGAGGCGGCGGTGAGGAACAATCCGATCCCGATCTTGCGCACCGGCGTGATCGGGAAAATGCGGTCGATGGCTGGATAGAGCCAGTAGTTAAAGAGCGGGATCATCGCCAGGATGAAAAGGCCGTTCACTACGTTGACCTGTTCCGGCAGAAAACTCATGCCGAGGAAGTGGAGGTCCATGTGCTGGCATTGGACCGTCCATTCGCCGCCGCTGCTCTGGTCCCAGAGAGCCCAGAAAATCATCGTGAACGCGAAGATGATCCAGACGCGGGCGAGAATGCTGAGCCCTTCTTTACTCTTCAGGTCGCGCAAAAATCCCAGCCCTGCGGGCGGGATGTGCACCATTTTTTTGCGACCCATCCAGAAGATAATCGTGGCGATAAACATCAGCACGCCCGGCAAACCGAAGGCGTACTTTGGTCCCCAGTTCGGATCGCGGAGCAGAATGGGACAGAGCCAGATCGAAAAAGACGAGCCGAGATTGATGGAAAAATAGAACCAGCCGAAAACGCGGGCGAGCAGGTGTTTGTTCGATTCGCCGAACTGGTCGCCGACATTCGCGGAGACGCACGGTTTGATTCCGCCCGCGCCAGCCGCAATTAAAATGAGCCCGAGCGCGAGCACCCATTTCTGTCCGAAATGGATGGCGAATGATGTGTCCATGAACGCCAGGGTGAAATGGCCGAGGCAGTAAACGATCGAGAGATAAAAGATCGTCTTGTACTTACCAAGCCAGCCGTCGGAGATGATCGCGCCGAAGAACGGCATCCAGTAAACCGACGAAACAAACTGGTGGAACCAGCCATTGGCTTCGTTCTCCGGCATGCCCGCAAGCACGCCGGATCGGTTGACGAGAAAATTCGTCATGAATCCGACCAGGATGGTGCGCATCCCGTAAAAGCTGAACCGCTCGGCGCCTTCGTTGCCGATGATGTAGGGCACGCCGGGCGGCATGCCGGAAATGTTTGGAGGCGACGTCGCGTACTTCGGATTAGCCATGCGACGTTTCTTCTTCCTTACGGCTTGGGCTTATCCGGGAAGAAGTTCGCGGGCGATTTGCGCGGCTCAGCTGTCTGCGAAGGGCGCGACGGGTTCGTCGTCGCGGTGGATTGATCGGAGTGCGACGCGTGCTCTTCCGCGGGCGCTTTTGTTTCTGCTTTCACTTCGCCGGGTAGTTCGTCGACGTGATGGCGCTCGCAGGAAAGAAAGAAAAGCAACGAGCCGAGAGCAAGCACAACGCAGGCTTTGCGAAGAAACGATCGCATAAGGTTTTCACATAAGCGCCGGGCGTTACAGGGTGCAAGGAGGAAAGCGGGTGAAGAAGAAAACGCCGAACGTCCAACGCCGAACATCCAATATCGAATTCAGAAAGAGACAGCCCGTCTGGAATTCGACATTGGGCGTTGGACGTTGGGCGTTCGGCGTTTTCCCTTCTTCATTGAAAGCAAATCTCGCCGCATTACTATGAGCGGCAGTGGCGCGACCGGTAAAAAGTAATGCCTGGAATGAAGTCTTCGCTCTGATTCTGCTCGGCGTCGGCACTCTGCTTTTTCTCGCGCTGATTTCTTTCACGCCCAAGGACGTTCCCTCCTGGATCTGGTTCAGCCAGGTTTCTTCGCCGAACAAGCCGGCGCAAAATTTCATCGGACCCTTCGGCGCGATCATCGCCGGCTTCTCCTACATGATGATGGGCGCCGCGTCGTACTTGCTCGCCGTCGTCCTGCTCGGATTTGGCGGCGCGAAATTGTTCAACCCGAAGTTGCGTGTCATGCCGAGGGTCGGATGGATCGTTCTCTTCATCATTTCCGGCGCGTGCTTGTTGCAGCTCCAGACTTCGCATCTCCAAGGCTGGCGGACGTTGTTCAACATCCCCGGGCCCGGCGGCTGGGTCGGTTATTTCATTGGGAAAAAAATGCTGCTCACCTGGATGGGCGGCGTGGGGTCGATGATTTTGCTGACGGGCATTTACGTCAGCAGCCTGATCCTGATGACGGGGTTGCGCCCGATCCATATCGTGCGCGAAACAATCGCAGGGATTCGCCGCGGAATGGTGGCGTTAAAGGAATGGCGGTTGAGACAGCGGCTGCGGAAATCGGATTTCAAGGAGCGGCTCGCGATCAGCCAGCAGGAATTGGCGAAACAACAGCGCGTCATTGAAAAGCAGTTGAAGAAAAAAGGCGCGCCGATGCCGGAACCGGCGGCGGCGGTGATTCCGCCGGAAGAATTGACGAACCGGCCGAAACCGAAAGTGGTGGACACGACGGCGCTGCCGAGCGAGCCCGCGAAAAAGAAACCGTCGCTCGCGGAACTGCGCGGGTCGGATACGAAAGCGAAAGCGCCGGCCGGCCTAACGAGTAAAACGTGGGACGCGGAGAACTACACGTTGCCGGGTTTTGACTTACTCGACGTGCACGACACCGAGGGGCGGACTGCGGCCGATCCGGCAGAGCTCGAAAAAATTCAGCAAGTCCTCATCGAAACGCTGGGGCAATTTGGGATCGCGGTTGCGGCCGGCGACATCACGAAAGGTCCGACGATCACGCGTTACGAAGTGTTTCCGGCAAAAGGTGTGCGGGTGGACAAGATCGTGGCGCTCGAGCGCGACCTCGCGCGGGCGACGCGGGCCGAGCGCATCAATATTCTCGCGCCGATTCCAGGCAAGGACACGGTGGGCATCGAGCTGGCGAATACACGCAAGGTGAAGGTGACGTTGCGCGAGCTGCTCCAATCGCAGGATTGGGAAGAGGCGCGGACGAAATCCAAAATCCCGCTCGCTCTCGGCAAGGATGTTTACGGCAAAACCATCATCGCCGATCTCGCGCAGATGCCGCACCTGCTCGTGGCCGGGACGACCGGCAGCGGCAAGAGCGTTTGCATCAACGCGCTTGTGGCCAGCATGATCATGCGGTTCACGCCCGACGAGCTGCGGTTCATCATGATCGATCCCAAGGTGGTCGAGATGCAGATGTTCAACGCGCTCCCGCACCTCGCGTTTCCGGTTGTGACCGATCCAAAAAAAGTGCTGCTCGCGTTGCGGTGGGTAATCGATGAAATGGAGAAGCGCTACAAAGTTTTTGCGGCTGCTGGAGTCCGAAACATCACCAGCTTCAATGGCCGGCCGGCGAAAAGGACGCAGAAGGAATTGGATGCTGTAGCCGGGATCGATGATCCCGGTGAGGGAGGTCAATCTCGGCCGGGATCAACGATCCCGGCTACAATCAAGGTGCCGCGTGAGGACGAGCTCGTTATTCCGGATCGGATGCCTTACATCGTGATCATCATCGATGAGCTGGCAGACTTGATGCAGACGGCGCCGGCGGATGTGGAGAGCACTATCGCGCGGATCACGCAAATGGCCCGCGCGGCCGGGATCCATCTCATCGTCGCAACCCAGACGCCGCGGGCCGATGTCATCACCGGCGTGATCAAGGCGAACATCCCGAGCCGAATCGCGTTCCAGGTCGCGTCGAAGATCGACAGCCGGGTGATCCTCGACGAGAACGGCGCCGACCGTTTGTTAGGCCAGGGCGACATGCTTTATCTGCCGCCAAGCACGTCGCGGCTGATTCGCGCCCAGGGCGTTCTCGTCACGGACGACGAGATTCATCGCCTCGTGGAATTCGTTTCGGCGCAAAGCCCGCCGACGTTCGACACCGCCATGCAGGACAAACTGCAGCTTTCAAGCTCGTCGATGGAGGAAGATGTGACCGACGAAGACGAGGAGCTGGTCGAGAAATGCCTGGAGATCATCCGGCAGGAAAAACGCGCGTCGACTTCGCTGCTCCAGCGGCGGCTCCGGCTCGGTTACACGCGGGCGGCGCGGATCGTTGATATTCTGGAACAGCGCGGCATATTGGGTCCCGGCGAGGGCGCGAAGCCGCGCGAGATTCTCGTCGACCTCGACGCCGCGGTTTAGCCGGCGCAACGTTCTCAATTTTTCATGGAAGGTCTTGGCAAAAAATTACAGGAAGCCCGCCTCGCGCGCGGCCTCACGCTCGACGAAGCCGGCCGGATGACGAAGATCCGGCCCGCCCAGCTTCAGGAAATCGAGAACGAAGATTTTTCACAGTTTCCCAGCCTCACTTACGCGAAAGGGTTCCTCCTGATTTACGGCAAGTTTCTGGACGTCGATGTCTCGCCGTACCTGGAAGCTTTCGAAACGTCGGAATCGTTGACGACTGACGGTTATTCCTACTTGCAGGAAGCGCCGGAACCGGAACCGATGCGGCCGGTAAAAGTGCGACGACGCAGCGCGCCGGTGAGCAGCGGCGGCGGCCGCAGTTCGTTCATGCCGCTCATCATCGGCATCATTGTCCTCGTCGTCGGATTCACGGTGATGAAATGGTTTCTCCAAATGCAGCGGCTCAAGCCGCGGCCGACGCCGGCGCCAGGCAGCTCGCCGATCGCTACCGCTACGGTTTCCGACAAGATCATCGCGCCGCACGCGCAACCGATCGAAAGCACGGCGCCGCCGCCACCGACGGTCGCGCCCACGCCTACCGAGACAGTTGCTCCGACCACCACTCCGTCTGTCCCTGCTCCGCCGGCGGCTGAGCCCGAAGTGCGCCGGGCTGAACCGGTGCATCCGCAGGATGCTGCTCAAATTCCAACGCCGAGTCCCACACCAAAACGTTCGCCGCGTCCGCCCCGTCCCACCCCATCTCCGCGGTTGAGTCCGACGGCGACGCCCCGTCCACGATAAGCCGATGCCAGCGGAAACCGCAGCGCCGCCGAAGGTCGGCATGATCAGCCTTGGTTGCGCGAAGAACCTCGTCGACGCCGAGATCATGCTCGGCAGCGTTTTGAAAAGCGGAATGCAGATCACCGCGAACGCAGACGACGCTGACGTGCTCGTGGTAAACACCTGCGCGTTCATCGATTCGGCAAAGGAAGAATCGATTGATGCAATTCTCGAGGCGCATCAACAGCGCGGGCTGGGCAAGAGAGCGGGACAAAAGCTGATCGTGAGCGGCTGTATGTCGCAACGCTTTTCGCGCGAGCTGCGCGAGGCATTGCCGGAAGTGGACGCATTCGTGGGCCTCGATCAGGTGAGCGAGCTGGGACCAATCGTGGCGCGCGTTCTGAGCGCGGAAAACGATCGCGGTCATTCGTTCGTCACCGAGCGGCCGACTTATATTCCAAACTATGATACGCCGCGCTTCCGTTTAACGCCGGCGCACAGCGCGTATCTGAAAATTGCGGAAGGCTGCAATCATCCGTGCAGTTTCTGCGTCATTCCGCAAATGCGCGGCCGGCATCGCAGCCGGCAGCCATCGTCGGTTCTCGCCGAAATTCGCGCGCTCGTGGCCGAAGGCGTGAAGGAGATCAATCTCATCAGCCAGGACACGACCTATTACGGAATGGATTTGTGGTCGGAGAAAGCCGGGCCGCGCCAGCCGGTGGATTCCACGCGCGGGCCGACGCTTTCCGCGTTGCTGCGCGAGATTCAAAAAATCGAAGGCGAATTTTGGGTGCGGCTCCTCTACACGCATCCGGCGCATTGGAGCGATGAATTGATCGAAACCATCGCCGCTTGCGACAAAGTCGCGCGTTACATCGACATGCCGCTCCAGCACATCGAAGAAGGAATGCTGGGCCGAATGCGACGGGAAACGAGTCGCGCGCATATCGAAGAATTGATTGGACGGCTGCGGGCAGGAATTCCGGGGGTGGCTTTGCGGACGACCTTCATCGTCGGATTTCCCGGCGAGAGCGAGGAGGCGTTTACGTCGCTGCTGGAATTTATCGAGCGGACGCGGTTCGAACGGCTGGGCGTTTTCAAATACTCGCAGGAAGAGGGCTCGCGCGCGGCGAAGATGCCGGAACAGATTGCGGCGCGAACCAAGAACGAGCGTTACCGCCGCGCGATGACATTGCAGCAGCGAGTCGCGCGCGAGATTGCAGCCGAAAAAGTGGGCCGTGAGTTGCGATTGCTCGTCGATCAACCATTGGTCGCACGCACGCAGGCAGACGCTCCCGATATCGACACGCGCGTGATTCTTGCC
>DATILK010000006.1:0-21625 GCA_035476555.1 Chthoniobacterales bacterium
ATGGAAAAATGCGCGGCGCTTCCTATGCGCTTGTCCGTGTGAAAAATTCCGGCGCGGCGCGCGCGTGGCTGCAAACTGCTTTGCGCACGGGCGCTATCGGCACGGCGGAAACGCAGCAGCCCGCGCCGTCCACCGCGTTGCAAATCGCTTTCACGGCCGCAGGCCTGGAAGCGATCGGCATTCCGCCGGCGATCGTCCAGGGATTTTCGCCGGAGTTTCTCAGCGGGATGGGAAATCAAAATCGCGCGCGCCGGCTTGGCGATATCGAAGTCAACGCGCCCGGGAAATGGGAGTGGGGTTACGGTATGAACGCGCCCCATCTCCTGGTAATGTTTTTCGCGAACCCAAAACAGCTCGCCGTTTTCATTCAAACTTCAAAAGGCGATGCGTGGGCGGACGCGTTCGAAGAAATGACCTGGCTCGGAACGGCCGACCTCGATGGAGTAGAGCCGTTCGGATTCACCGATGGGATCAGCCAGCCGGAAATCGATTGGGCGCAAACGCGCGACGTCAACGAGCCGCAGCTCGATTACACCAACGTCGTCGCGCTCGGCGAATTTCTTCTCGGCTATCGCAATGAGTACGACAAATACACGACTCGTCCGTTGATCGATCCGGACCCGGTGAGCCGCCGGTTGCTCGACGCGATCGAGGCGCCGGAGAAAAAAGATCTCGGACGCAACGGCACTTATCTCGTGATGCGCCAATTGCAGCAGGATGTCCGCGGTTTCTGGCATTTCGTCACGAAACAAACCGGCGGCGACGAAGGCGACGCGGAAAGATTAGCCGAGGCTTTCATCGGCCGGACCCGGCAGGGAAGCCCGCTCGTGCGTTCCCAGGAAAAACCGATTCCAGGCGTTGGGTCCGATCCGGATGACGTTTGCTTGAATCAATTCACTTTCGCGAAGGATCCTGCGGGGACGCGTTGTCCGTTCGGCGCGCACGTTCACCGCGCGAATCCGCGGAATGCCGATTTCCCCGGGCGACCCACCGGTTTCGAGAAACTGATCACCATGGCCGGGTTCGGTCCGCAAGGTTTTCGCGATGACTTGATGTCGCCCGTCCGGTTTCATCGGATCCTGCGACGCGGCCGCGAATACGGCCCGGGCTTGCCGCCTTACGACGCGGACGAGCCGGCGCCGCCGGACGATCCGAAGCGCGGCCTTCATTTTATTTGTCTCAACGCCAATATTTCGCGCCAGTTCGAGTTCCTCCAAAATGCCTGGATGAACAGCAGCAAGTTTTCCGGCCTGACCGGCGAATCGGATCCGCTTCTTGGAAATCGCGAGCCGCTTCCAGGTTGTCCGGTCACCAGCAGTTTCACCCGGCCGCGAGAAGACGGTGTCCCTGAGCGCCGCGCCGGGCTGCCGCAATTTGTGACCGTAAAAGGCGGCGCCTATTTTTTCCTGCCGAGTCTGAGCGCGCTTCGCTTTTTTGCCGTGATCGGAAACGCCCCGTAAAATTTCAGCGGTCCGGGATGTAGTGCGTCGGGACGGCCCCGCCTTTCACTGACATCGCCGCGATTGACGGCCGGCCGTTCCCTTGCAAACTCCGCGCGCTATTCGCCGGTTCCACGGCCAGCGTGTACATCCGCGGCCCGCGACGTTCGTGCGGCGTTAGCTGGCGCGGCTCGATCGTTATCCAAGTGCCTCCTTTGTGCGCCGCCATCCACGCCGCGCCCGAGTAACGCAGCTGGTTGCCGCCGGCCTCATCAAAATGCGCGAACGAAATCGCCATGGCGCCGTCGGCAATTTTATAGATCAACAAATGAACGAACACCGTGTGCGGCGTGCCCGACCTGTCCGTGCGCGTGTAATCGACAATCTGCAGATTGTTCGCCAGATCGAGGGCAAGGCGATCGTAGGCGCCGCCGAGCTCTGAGCGAATGATTTTAATGCCGGCGAGATGATCGTTCATCAGATCGCCTCGGACGACGATCCAACCTTCGACCGGCGAAATGAGCAGCGAGCGATAGAACTTCGGGCTCACGATCCGGAGCAACGATTCTTTCGCCGAGGGAATGTCGTTGATGCTTCGGCCCTCGGCGAAATGAATGCCGAACGCGGCGGAGCAAACCAGCGCCAGCAGCCATCGCCCTTTCATCGCGAGGAAATTTACCGGCCACGGCTCGGGCTTCAACCGCGCGACCGCGTCGGAAAAAGAAGCCATGGCGGAAGGGGTGGGATTCGAACCCACGGTGGGTTTAACCCCACGCTCGATTTCGAGTCGAGTGCCTTAAACCGGACTCAGCCACCCTTCCCAGAGCGCCGCGGAATCAGCGGCCCGTAATTCAACCGCGAGACCGCAGTTTTGCAACGAACAATCCGCATCTAATCTTCCCGATGCCAGAACCAGCCGAGTTCACGCCCGCGGAGCTGCGCCAATTGCGCGCGCTCAAAACGCCTGCTGGCATCCAGCGTTTTCTCGACTCGACCCCGTATCATCTTGCCGGGACCGCGTGGTCGCCGCGAAAAGTGTTGCACGAACAAACCGCGCATTGTCTGGAGGGCGCGATCTTCGCCGCCGCCGCGCTGCGCGTTCTCGGATTTCCCCCGCTCCTTGTCGATCTCGAAGCGGACCAGGACACCGATCATGTCCTGGCGGTTTTCAAAATGCGCGGGCATTGGGGCGCGCTCGCGAAATCGAATTTCGTCGGGTGCCGTTATCGCGAACCGGTTTACCGGACACTGCGCGAGCTGGCTCTGAGTTATTTCCACGTTTACTTCAACTTGCGCGGCGAACGGACCCTGCGGCGTTACTCACAACCGGTGGACCTCTCGCGCTTCGATCGCCGCAGCTGGATGACCTCGGAGAAAGACATCTGGTTCATCGCCGAATATCTCTGCGACATTCCGCATCGACCGTTGCTCAAGCGCGGCCTGGAGAAACATCTTACTCGCGTCGATCGACGAACCTGGGAAAGCGAAATGGTCGGCCATCGAAAAAAGAAATGAAGCCCGTGCACTCCGGCGGCCGCGTCTTCGGCCTCGACCTTCTTCGGGCCGCGGCCATCCTGATGGTGATCTGCGCGCATGGGTTCGTCGTTCTCTACCCGCATTTCGGCGAACCGCTCGGCTTCTTCGGGCACGGCGGTTTTTACGGCGTGGAATTGTTCTTCGTCCTGAGCGGGTTTTTGATCGGCCAAATCCTCATTCGCAGCGGAGCCGATCTCGCCCGGGCTGGGAATGTCGCCTTTTTTTATACGCGCCGCTGGTTCCGAACCCTGCCGCTGTTTTTTTTATTTCTCATCATCAACATCGTCTTCGAGTACATGTTTCGCGCTCACGCCGTGAATTTTCGGGAAGGGCTGTCGCACGGTTTGTTTCTCCGGAACCTGACCGGCTTTCACATGACGTTTTTTCCGGAGTCGTGGAGCCTCGCGATCGAGGAATGGTTTTATTTTCTCTTCCCGGCCGCACTCTGGATCGGGCTCAAGTTCACAAAACGATTCGGCGAGGTTTTCCTCGCCACGGCTTTCCTGTTCCTCGCCTTCTCGACCGTTGCCCGTCTTGTCGCCGCGACGGATCCCGCGAAAACGTGGGAGGAAGAATTGCGAATGGTCGTCATCTATCGATTCGACGCCCTGATGATCGGCATCCTCAGCGCTTGGTTATCGACCCGATTTCCCAAGGCCTGGCTGCGCTCCGCGTTCCTCTGCGCCGTCGGCGGAATCCTCTTGCTTCTCGCGATGTATCTGACGCTCTGGAAAATCGAGAACGGGCATCTCCAGTTCGGCGACGACAATTATTTCGCGCGCACGTTTCGCTTCACGCTCGTGTCGCTTGGGTTTGCTCTGCTCCTGCCGTGGGCGTCCGCCTGGAAATTGGGGCGCGAAAATTTCTCCAGCACCGCCGTCCGCAAGATCGCGCTCTGGTCCTACAGCCTTTACCTCGTCCATCTGCCGGTCTTCGTTCTGATCGGCCGCGCAGGTCTGGGACCCGATCATCCGATGCCGCTCGCGAAAGCGCTCGCTTCTTTCACGCTCCAGATCGGCGGGGCGATTCTGCTGAGCGCATTGCTCTACCGATTCTTCGAGGCGCCTTGCACCCGGTTGCGCGAGAAAGCGGCGCCCGCCGTAGCGAAAACTTTTTCGGCCGGCCTCACCAACTAAGGAAATCCGCGCGCGTCTAATTCGATCGGGATGAGACGAAAGGCCGGTCGCGTCTGACTGAGATCGATCTCGAGAAGATTGCCACGATTCCAAGCGGGCAGAGTCGGCGCGCCATCGAAGACGAGATTGCCTAACGAATAGAAAATCGGCCGGCCGTGATAGGAATCGAACGGCTGGATGCAATGCGGATGAGCGCCGGCAATTGCGTCCGCGCCGTGATCGATCAACCATCGCGCCAGTTCTCGTTGCCGCTCGCTCGCCTGGGCGACATTCTCCTCGCCCCAATGCATGAAAACCAAAACGAACGACGCCTCCCGGCGCGCTTCTGCAATTGCAGCTGCGGCGCGATCTCGATCGAAAGCGTCTTCGTTGTTGGTATCGTCGAACGCGATCAACGCCGCTTTCGCGTTCGTTCGCGTTGTGAAAACGTGCTTCTGATTCGCGCTGATCGCCGAAATTTTGTTCGCCTCCAGTCGAGCGATCGCATCCAACAATCCGTCCTGCCCTAAATCGTGGGCGTGATTGTTCGCCAGGCTGACGGCATTGATTCGCGCCGAGGTCAGGACCCGCATCGCCTCGACGGGCGCGCGAAACGAGTAACGCTTGCCGGGCGTCGGCGTCCCTTGTTCGGAGAGCACGCATTCGAGATTCACGATTCGGGTCGAGGCGTGTTCGAGTTGCGGACGAATCGCCGCGAATGGGTCCGCGCCATTTTTAATAGCAACGCCGATCGTCCGGCCGAGCATGACGTCGCCGCCAAGCGCGAGGTCGGCTCCGGCTAATTCGTTAGGCGCGCGCAAGAGATCGAATCGTTCCGTTTTTCTGGAGGCGAGCAACTTCCCTAACGACAGCAGCTCGGGCGTGCCTTCCAGTTGATGCGCCACGATATCGTTGCGATCGAGCACGCCGAGCGGAGCACGATCTTCCATCACCACCGCGACATGGCTTCCCAGATGAACGATCAAGCCGCCCGCGAGATCCTCGTCGCGGATTTCCGTTTCTCCCGGGCGCGTGTTCTCCGCCACCGGCTCGAGATATTTTCGGAGTTGTCTTGGATTCGACCACGGCACCGCGTGCCCTTGCCGGCGCAACGCGTAAACAACGAAATTCGCGCAGTCGGCTCCGAACCCCGTCTCGGGTCCGCTGTTCACGCCATCGTTCAATTCGCCGCTGCCAAATAAATACGGCAACCCGAACTGTTCTGTGATCGCCGCGCGGAATCCTTCACCGGCAAACCTCCTGATCTCGATCGGACCTGTCTCCCGAACATGGCCGTCGATCTCGAACCGGGCCTTCACTCGCACGGCGCCAATATTTTTCGGAATCCCAAGCGTGCGATCTTTTCCCGGCAACCTGGTCTCGCGCCATCTCGGCCGCGGCGGCGTGCCGCTCGCAAAACCGATTTCATCCGCGCGGTTCGCTGTCAGATTACAACGCCGATGCTCCGGGGTGAGCGCGATCCATTCGATCCGTTGGATGACGCTATCCGTTTCCAATTCGACCTCGGCGTCTTCGCCAATCGGGATGCGCCAGACGTTGTCCGTCGAAGGATCGCGGTCTCTGATCACCAGCCGAGCGGGCGGCGTCTCCTTTTGCCAAGCGGCCAACTGCATTTCCCACGCGGCACTTTCACTTCGCACCGCGATCCGCTCGCGGTTCGCCAGTAGCACGGCTCGCAACTTTTCCGACGCGTTCGCTAATTTGAATGCGGGAACCTCTTCGTGGCGCTTCTGGAATTCTCGCGCGCGCAATGAACGATCGTGGCCGACTTTCTCGAGCGGCTCGAACTGGATTGTGGCCGTCGGCAACGACAACGACGCTTCCAGCGCCAGACGCAGTAACTCGTCCGCCTGCTGATCGTCTTTCAAATACGGTCGCGATATCGCGATCGTGACCGCACGCAGGTTCCGACATTCCGCGACGAATTTCCAAACGCGTTCGAACTCCGCCTTGCGCCGATTCGCCGGAACATCGGCGAAATAATCCAAGTCGATCGTGACGATCACCGGTCCGTCTTCCTTCCAGCGCGAGCGCAGCCGCTCGAACCCGACAAATTGATAACGAGACCGAAATGAACCGGACGCGCGCGGCGCCGCTTCCAAATGTCCATCCAATTGCTCGCGCGCTTCCTTTCGCTCGGCTTCGCTCGAGTCGTGGACCCAGATCACGCGCGGGATCGGCGCCGGCATGAGCGGCTCAATCCAGTTGAAACATTGGATCGCGCCCGCCGCGCGCCAGCGTTCCAGCAATTGTCGCCGTTCGTCGAGCGAAGCCACGCGGCGCAAACGCTCCCGAACTTGATCCGAATCGAATATCGCCGACGCGTCGCTGTGCGCGTCGAAGTGAATGAGAGTGTATTCCTCATCGAGATCGAGGTGCTCCGCGAGCCAGTAGAAGGAACCGGCGTGATTGTCTTCTATATAGATAGGCAGCGTGACCGGTGCAGCCTTTGCCGCGTGCGCGACCGCGATGAGGAGAACCAGGATCGTCCAGCGCAATTTCACCGCGCCGGCTGGATCTTCGGTTTCTGGGAAAGTTTCGCGCGCAATTCGACGCGGGAGATACAGGTGTCGTGCGTCGTTCCGGGATGCACTTTCTTGATGACCAGCTTAATCGTGTCGACCGGTTTCGTGTAATCACGGATCGGGATCGGATAAAGCTCCACGAATTTTTCGTCGGGGATCGCAGCCGTGAAAGTGCGTTCGCCGTTCAGCGTGATCTCGAGTTCGGCGACGCGATTGTTCTTCGTCCAATTCGCGCTGTCGTCCTGCTTGTCGCCGGGCGAGATGAGAATCGCGTCCAGCGGCAACGGCTTGTGGACCGTGAGCGTGATACTCTCGCCGATGCCGTCGCCCTCGACGCCTTCCGCCCAGGTCCCATTCGAGTCCAGCCCCTTGATGTTTTTGACGTCGAAGTTTTGCGGGCCTTCTGGCTCCAACGGCGCGCTTTCCTCCTTCGACTCGGAAGCCGTCGGCGTGGGGCTCGGACTCGGAGCCGGCTCCGGCTTTTTCGTCGAGCTCGCAACCGCGTCGTAATCGGTGTGATCGAGGAAGTAACGGTTCTTCTCGATGATGTAGTCAGCGCGGAATTGCGGATCCTCGTAGTTCACCGCGAATTCGCCACGGGCCGGATACGAATCGTAGGCGGGATGAACGACGATCTTCATGTCGTCGGCGAGCGTCGGCTTCAGGTTCTGGAATTCCCAGGTGAACTGCGTGTCCGTCACCTTCTTGAAACGGTCTTTCGGTTTCACGATCGCAATCTCTTCCGGACGCGAATGGAGATAGTTGACCGTGATTTTTCCTTTCCCAATCGGCCCTTTCCAGGTCGCCGCCGGGGAGAGCGAATACCGGAAATACAATTCGTCGGAATGCGCGTCATCGGACACGGAGCTTTGGACGGCCGCGTAGGGCGAACGGTAGCGAATCAGAATCTCGCGGGTCTGATCTTGCGCGAATGGAATGCTCGATCTCTTCCAGAGCCGGACGCCAGGTTTGAAATCGCCCCAGCGTGCGTCTTTGACCGCTTTCGGTTTCTCGCCCTTCGCGTCAACCGTTTCGAATTTCAATTCCGTCCCGTCCGCGCTGATGACGTAAGCCTGCAGATCCGTCAAGGTGCTTCCGAATTCGTCGTCCGAATCCGCCCAGCGTTCGACCGGGAAAAAGAAATCCTGATCGACTTGTCCGCCGGCGTTCTTCATCCGGTAACGCACTTCCACCGCCGCGAATTCCTGATGGAGATCGATCGTCAGTTTCTCGTCTTCGATCGTGACGTTCGTCGTCTTCTTCTGGTCGGTCGCCGCCGCGTTGCCCGTCGCCGGCACCCCGGTCTGCCACGCGCCGCCGTTGCCGAACAAGGACGCGGACGCGAACAGGAGCGACAACATCGAAACGATAACGGGGCGCTTCAGCTTCATCCCGCGAGGTTAAGGGAACCGCCGGCGAATCAACAAGCGCGAAGCGCAGGCTTGCCTCGCGGCATCACTGATGCTCAAGATCAGCTCTCGATGATCCAGGCGAATTGTCGGGCGCGCTTCACGGCGGCGGATTTCGATTTCGTCGTTCGCATCCTGGCCCGATCGCAGCCCGATCATGTTTCACTGGTCGATCTTCTCAGTGACGCCGAAACGCGCGATGCGGTCCTCGATAATCCGCGGCTGATCGACGCGATTCTTTCGAATGCCGGGCAGCTCCAGATTTCGTCGCACTTTTATTTTTATGTGCTGGCCCGGCATGTTCTGCGCGACGCCGGCATCACCGATCGCAAGCTCTGTGATTACGTGGCGTCGCTCCTCGAAGCATTTTCACGGGCGAGCGGGTCGCATGCTCCGCACCTGCTGGCCGAGACGGGCCGCCAATATGTTTCCGATATGTTGATCGCGCTCACCAAAGCGACGGCGGAACAGGCTTTTCTCCTCCGCGCCCACGTCGGCAATTACTCGCTTTTTCTCAGCGGCATTTTTCACGAAAACACACAACGCCGGAGTTTGCGCGGCGCGCCCGACCTCGCCTTCTACGAACAAATCGGCCGGACGAATTACCAGCTCGTCGCTTCGCACGCAACGGCGCGGCGTTGTGATCTGAGTGACGTGTTCGAAGGATTGGCGGAACAATTCCGCGAAGTGCGTCTCGCCCTGAATCGGCTCTCCGATTCGCTCTTGAATCTCGATGAGGACCCGAATCCGTCGCTCTTCTTATGAACGAGACGCTTTTCAGCCAGATCCAGCGCTTGTTCGAACGGACCTACGCGCAGGTCGGGATCAACCTGGAAGATTGCCTGATCGATTCGCGCCGGTGCGCGCAGCTTTCCCGTCTGGCGGGCGCGCATGCGCGTGAGCTCAGTGAATTAGCGCGAACATTTCTGCGCCGGGCTGACGACCAGCTTTACGTTGGCATCTATTATTCGCGCTGGTTGATCGAACAACTCGAGCGACACGATCCGCGCGCCGGTCTCAGCAATCGCAATATCCGATCGTTGATCGCGTTCGTGGAAGAGATCAACCACGCGCTCCACGCCGCGCTTCAGTTCAAGAAAGGCGAACGCGAAATTGCTTCGGAAGATTTTGCGCGGAACCTCGAGCTCCAGGCCCGGGTCGACACTTATCTCGTGCTGCTTTTGTTCGTCGCGTTCTTTCGGAAAACCCAAAAGGTTTCCCGAACTGATCGGCGCTGGCTCCGGTTCCATCTTTTCGCCGCGCAAAATCCCGGCGCGTTTCGTTCGCTGAATCTGCGGAACCGTTATCTGGAAACGACGGAGCTGGCTGCGCGTTACACCGAGTTTCTCGATACCTTGAATGCGATGCGTCGCCTCGAAGAAATTCGCGCTTTCCGTTCCCTCGATTACGGCGCGAAGAAAGTGCGCGTTCTGGCGTTGCCCGGGAAGGAAATCGCGGGGCTGCTCGAGTAATCGCGGATTTTTTCGCGCAAAAATTATTTCGAATTTGTGAAACGCGCCGGCGTCCGCTACTAATCGTTCCGTGTTCACTTTGACCATGCTCGGCAGCGGCAGCGCGGGAAATAGCGCCCTCGTCGCGACCGATCACTGCCGGATTTTGGTCGACGGCGGATTGAGCGCGCGGCAGATCGTTGTCCGGCTGGAGCAATGCGGGATCACGCCCGCCCAGCTCGATGGCGTGCTCCTCACCCACGAGCACGGCGATCATGTTTGCGGGCTCGAAGTGCTCTGCCGGAAATTTCAGGTCCCGATCTATTGCAACCGGCTGACGGCCGAAGCGATCCGGTGCTGGTCGGGATCTTTAGGCGAACACAAAAACTGGCGGCTTTTCCAGACCGGAGCGGAGTTCTCGATCTGCGATATTCATGTCCAAACGTTTTCGGTCCCGCACGACGCGGTCGATCCGGTCGGTTACGCGTTTCATTCCGGCGAAAGCGCGCTCGGCTTCATCACCGATCTCGGATACGCCACGAAGATGGTCGTGGAACGATTGCGCAAAGTGCACACGCTCGTGATCGAAACGAACCACGACGAGAAAATGTTGCAGGCCGACCCGCATCGCCCCTGGCCGGTGAAACAACGAATCCAATCACGGCATGGACATTTGTCGAATGCCGCCGCGGCGACCGTCATCGAACAATTGCTCGGAGGAAAACTCGAGCGCGTGGTGCTGGGACATCTTAGCCGCGATTGCAATACGCCGGAGCTGGCGGCGGGCGCGATCCGCGCGATGCTCGCCCAGCGCGGACGCAGCGAGATCGAAGTGCATTGCGCGTCGCAGACCGAAATCAGTCTCCGGTTCGTCGTCGGACAAACACGTGGCCGTCCGTTCCAGCCGACGTTCGAGAACATTTTCTTTGAGACGACGCCGGTCGTGAACGACGCGATCCGCGCCGCATGATCATCCGCGATGCGGCGGAAGCGGACCTTCCGGCGATCATCGATATCTATAACGCCGCCACCGCGACTCGCGTTTCCACGGCGCTCTTCGATCCTGTTTCCGTGAGAGAACGGCTTCCTTGGTTCCGCCGTCATTCGCCTGACGAGTTCCCGCTCTGGGTTGCCGAGATCGAGCGACAGGTCGCGGGCTGGCTCAGCTTCCACGAGTTCATCCGACGGCCGGCGTATCACGGCGCGGTCGAGATCAGCATTTACGTGCACGAGAAATTTCGCCGGCGCGGGATCGGTCGCGCGCTGCTCGCGAAAGCGATCGCAGACGCACGGCGGCTGAAGGCGCGTGCCTTAGTCGGTTACGTTCTCGGGCACAACGAAGCGAGTCTGCGTTTATTCGAGGAGGCAAGCTTTGAGCGCTGGGGTTGTCTACCACGTCTCGCTCGTTTCGAAAATGCCGAACGCGATCTGCTAATCGTCGGCCGCCATATCAGGTAGGTTATTCTTCGTCGCCCACGACGAGATGGATCACGCCGGCGGGATCGGAGATCCAGAAGCCGTCGAAATCTTCGCGAAGCTGTTCCACTTCATCGCGGCGCGGAACGCCGTTGATCTTCAAATAAGACGAGGCCGCTTCCGTGTCGTTGGTTTCCAGCTCGAGCCAAATATCGGGATGGCTCAGGTTCGGTACCCGATCGACCCAGAGCCGGTTCGGGCCGAACTGGAAAATGCAGCCTTCCGGTTCTTCCTCGATTAACGGCAGCCCCAGGGTGTCGCGATAAAAACGAATCGTCGCGTCGTAAGTGTGGCTCGGGCATTTGATGGCAATGTTCGCGCCGCCGGAAAACTGTGGGCCGTGGACGTTCGCAACCATCGGGCACTATAGCTTGCCGATAATTTTTTTCGCCAACGTCTTCGCTTTTTCCGTCGCGCTTTTTTCGTCGTCCACGCCACTGATACCGATCGTGATGAACGCGTTTCTTTTCGCGACGTAGAGCATCAGGACGTGCCCGGGCCCTTTGTCCGGCCCTTCTTTCAACAGCGCCGCCTTGTCGCCCAGGCCCGAGATCGCTTTGAATTTTTCATTGCCGGCGCTCATCTCTTCGAGCTGCTTTTTCGGTTCGAGCTGGCCCGGCGCAGCCTGGCGAACCCGCAGGGTCAACGATCGCCCCGGGTTTTCGCTGTAATAATTGCAGCGTGAATAAGAGCCGTCCGCGCCCTCCTCATTCCGCGCCTGCGCGTCTTTCACCACTTCGCCGAGAATATTTTGCGCATCGGCCTTCGTGACAACTGCCGCGAGATCGATCGGCTTTTCCGCGGCCCAACCGGATAACGGAAGTGCGATCACCGCCAGAACCCGCGCGGTCGCGATCGTCCTGTTCATCGCGAACTAACCGCCGGCTGATCCTGTCCCGCCCGGCTCGGTCATGGCGACCGGATCGAGCGCGCGCTCGAGCTCGGCCGGCGGCAATACTTTTTTCTCGAGACAAATTTCACGCACGGTTTTGCCGGTCTTCGCGCTTTCCTTCGCGATCTCCGCGGCCCGATCGTACCCGATGATCGGCGCGAGACTCGTCACCATTGCCATCGAAAGTTCCACCAGCTCGCGGCAACGTTCCGCGTTCGCTTCGATTCCGATCACGCATTTCTCGACGAACGCGTCGCAGGCGTTGCCGAGCAGCCGGATGCTTTCCAAAAGGTTGTGCGCCATCACCGGCATCATGACGTTGAGCTCGAAGTTGCCGTTCGCGCCCGACCAGGTGATGCAGGCGTCGTTTCCGATCACCTGGGCGCAGACCATCATCATCGATTCGCACAAGACCGGGTTCACTTTGCCCGGCATGATCGAGCTCCCGGGCTGGGTCGCGGGCAAACGGATTTCGCCGATGCCGCAACGCGGGCCGCTCCCGAGCCAGCGAATGTCGTTCGCGATCTTGAACAAACTGGTCGCGATCGTCTTCAAGTGTCCGCTCGTTTCCACGACGCCGTCTTTCGCGCCCTGCGCTTCGAAATGATCCACCGCTTCGCGGAACTTGATCCCGGTTCGCTGTTGCAGATGCCGCATCACTTTGCCCGGAAATTCCAAGTGCCGATTCAATCCGGTCCCGACCGCCGTTCCACCCAGAGGCAATTCCGACAGCACGTCGATCGCTCGCTGCACCCGTTCTCGCGCATAAAAAATCTGGCGCGCGTATCCGCTGAATTCCTGGCCGAGCCGGACCGGCGTCGCATCCATAAGATGGGTTCGCCCAATCTTGATGATGTCCCAGAATTCTTTCGCTTTCGCTTCGAGCGCGCCCTGCAATTTCTCCAAGGCCGGATCGAGACAGCTCTTCAATTGTTCAGCGGCGCTGACGTGGATCGCGGATGGGATCACGTCGTTGCTCGATTGTCCCATGTTGACGTGGTCGTTCGGGTGGACCGGATCCTTGGCGCCGATCGCTTTTCCGGCGAGCTGGCAACAACGATTCGAGATCACCTCGTTCGCATTTGTGTTCGTGCTCGTGCCGGAGCCGGTCTGGAAAATGTCGAGCGGGAAATGGTCGTCGAGTTTTCCTTCGGCGACTTCCTCCGCTGCCTGAACGATGAACGTGCTCCGATGATGATCGAGCAGGCCGAGATCGGCGTTCGCCTGTGCCGCAGCCCATTTGATCAGACCAAGCGCGCGAATGAACGGCCGGGAAAAACGCTGGCCGCTGATCGGAAAATTCAGGACGGCGCGTTGAGTTGAAGCGCCGTAAAGCGCGGACTCGGGCACGGACATTTCGCCCATCGAGTCCTTTTCCACTCGAGTGGCTCCGGACTTCATGCCGGATGATGACCGTTGTTAGTCGAGAACGTCGCCGCGGCGTGGATCGGACGCTTGTGGCCGTTGCGCCGATTCATCTTGTGAAAAACCGTGATGAACATCGGCGGAATATTTTGAAGGACGTATTGCGATTCCGCGCGATCGAAAATCGTCGCGTGTTGCCGCAGCTCGTTGGTCACCTGGTAAATGATGAAACGCCCGCCGTCCGCCAGCGCTTCATAAGTTTTTTCCAAAAGCGCACGCTTCTTTTTGATCGGGAGAATGCTGAACGGGATCCCGGAAAGAATGTAGTCGCACTTCGGAATGCCGCGCCGTCTCAGTTCATCCGGCAACGTCGCGGCGTCGCCATTGATCACGTGGACTCGTGAATCGTCCGCGAACTGCCGCTGAAGATCGCGCGAAAACGCCGCGTCCAATTCAAACAAGAGCAATTGCGAGTCCGCCGACATGCGGCGCGCGATTTCGCGAGTGTGAACGCCTTCGCCCGGTCCGTATTCCGCGATGATCCGCGGTCCGTTGAAGTCGATCTTGCGCGCGACTTTTTTCACGAGCGCTTTGGAACTCGGCATGATGGAAGCGACTTGAAACGGGCGTTGCAGGAATCGCTTAAAGAACAGGGCGCTCATCGGAAAGGTGGAAATAGTCGGCTGCCGCTTTCCCCTTGTCCAGTCGCGATCTGCGCGACCGCGCCACCCCCTTTCCATGGCGAATCGACCCGGCAGCCGGTGATCCCCTAGGCCGACCTAGGAAAAAACCTGAATGAGTTATTGACATTGACTATAAAAGTAATAATCCTCTCCCAAGCGAAAAAGGCTTGCCCATTAAGGCGCAAGTTGCTGTTTTGCTGCCATGCACAACCTTTTAACGGTCAAAGAAACGGCCAAGTATCTTCGTATTCCGTTGCCGACCGTTTACTATCTCGTGCAACGCGGGCAGCTTCCCGCGATCCAGATTGGCGGCCGCTGGCGGATCAAGAAAGCGTCGCTCGATAAAGACATCCTGAAGGAAGACAAGTCCGGCCAGCCGACCGTGCTCGTGGTCGACGACGACGAAAGTCTCCAGAGCCTGTTCAAGATTTTTCTCAAGAAGATCGGGTTCAGCCGGGTGGTTGTCGGCACCGTGAAAGAAGCGATGGCCGCGCTGGAGAAACAGAAATTCGATCTGTTGTTCCTCGATTTGAAATTGCCGGACGGCCCCGCGGACGACGTCTACGACGCCGCAAAAGAAGCCGATCCGGAATTGCCGATCGTCGTCATTACCGGTTATCCCGACAGCGAGATGCTCGATCGCATTCTGGCGCGGGGACCGGTGACCGTGTTGAAGAAGCCGCTCAAGGTCGAGCAGCTTCAACAGACTGTCCGCATTCTTGGCCACAAAGACGCCGCGAAGCTGGCCGCCTGATTGCGCGCCGCGCGATCAACTTGCATTCGGCCTTTCGCCGCTCATAATCCCAACCGCCCAAGGCGCGGTTAGCTCAGTGGTAGAGCACTACCTTGACACGGTAGGGGTCAGAGGTTCGAAACCTCTACCGCGCACCATCACAAGTCCTCGATATACGAGGCGCTTGCGCGATCTCACTGAACATCTGAAGAGTCGACTGTAGCAATTTCACTGTAGCAAATTTTGCGGCTTCCGCTGATCACGCAATTACACCGGAAGGCCGGGAATGTGATACGGAACGTCGAAAACGAAGAAGAAGCTCTGGTCCTCGGCATCCGGGCCGCGGAAATGCGATTTGATGAGGCCCGCCTTCTCGTTTCTCAACTGTCTGTCTGAGCTTGAGCGCCGACGGCTTTCCCTCGTCATGAGCAGCACGGCGTCGATTAGCGGCGCATCGTCCGAATCGGAGTTCTCGTTGCTTAGCAGCCATTCGGAAATGACGCGCTGAACATTTCCGTCGATCTCCCCGAATAGCGAAATCCCCAAAACGTTCACTTCGTCAGGGCGACTGGGGCGAAACTTTCTCAGGACTTGGTCGCGGCAAAATTGCGCGAATTCATGCGCATTCATTTCCTGGCCGCGCGCCTGACGCGTGTTGTCGCTCTTTAGGCGCTTCACCTCCAAGTTCACCTTCAATCCAGAGATAGAGCCCGCGCTGCCGATCGTGAATTGCCAATCGATATCGTCTGCAAAGCCCGGTTTCATGTGCTCGGCGCGGCGAATGTTTTCAATTCCAGGCCAACATCCCAACCACCAAACCTCTTCCAAAGTGTCGAGATGCTGAGTCGGGTTTCGCAGTTCGGTGCGAAGATTTCTTGGCCACAACTCTGGAATTAACGAATGACCGATTTGCGAAACTTTTAAAAAGAACTGCAGATGGCCCCTGTCCAATCCGGTACCGCCAATCCAAGTCGAAAAGTCATCATGCGAATTTCGAGCTTTATGCACGCTGAAACCTGTGGTCGCCGAACTGATATTCAGCCAGTGGCGCCGCTGCGATTTGTCCATTCGCTGAAGGAACGGGATACGGCCGACACGAAAGCTGAAAGGTGTCGAATCCGATTCGCTTAATATCGTCGGCTAAGATCGACGCACGTCGGCAGGCCTCATTATCTCCGAGAGAGCCTAGCTTCAGGAGCGTTTCAATTTGTTGGGAGCTGATCACAATGCCTGACGTGGTTTCATCGCCAAATCAAAGGCGGTTGATGCAAGCGTCTGGCGTCAATTCTCGTTCAGAATCGTGTCGTCTCCAGCTTCTCCATGAAATCATGGATTCGGTTGCCTGGTGTGCGGGGCGGGACGAACAATTATCACACTGGAACCCCAACGGTTACCTCCCAAGTTCCTCCCAACTCGGGGTGAGCACACATTCGCTCGGAACTGCACAGTTGGCAACAATCCCGAAAATACCCCTGCTGACTGCTGCTCGAGCGGAAACAGCTGAAAGAACTTCTCCTTAGCAGCGACAATCTCCGTAAAATCGGCCGGGCGGACTGAATGAAAACCTCGTAGTACGCTTAGAAATAGCCCCCATTAGATTTCGGAGCAGGGAGTATGCTAACGGCAGTTGCAAGGACAGTTGCTCTTCCCGTCCAAACATAACAATTATGAAGATATCGACTGTACTCGGTTTGAAATGGAAATCGGTATAGCCGTCACGATTTCTCTGAGACGGGATCAAAACGTTCTGGCGAATCCCCTACAATTCCGAATCCACCATACACCGGCTCGTTACTCCGAATGTGGGGGGGATCTCCAGTTGGCGAATTATTTCCTAATTCAAGATCGTAGCGCGAACCTAAATTTTCAGTGAAGTCGTATAGGCCCTCCGCCATCACGGTCGCAACAATCCAACTTGCCGAAAAGACTGTGGCTGATTCTTCTAATCGACCAATAAATCCCTGAAGCTGCGATTTGGTTTCGAAAAACTCTTCTATGCGGCAACTTAGAAGTCCCGCTCGTTCGACAGTGCTGTAGTCCACCGCGCTTGTCGGTCCGGTCAAATCCAAGCGACTCCAGCCCCACCCATAAATTGGCTTGATCCAAACTATCCTTCCTTTGTAGAGCCGGCATTTTTCTGCGAGAGGCATATCAGGACTTCTTAGCGTCGACTATGGGGAGCCGGGTGGCAACGGTATTGGCCCGAAAACGGTTCCCGGACCACCCGAGCCTTTTTCGAATACCCATTGTTCTCCACCCCCCGGCAGCACTCTTCCTTCTAGATCGGTGGTCCCGCTTACACTCGTCGGACCAGTTGGTTCAAAGAACGCCCTCGGCCACACAACATATATTGCGTTTGAATTTCCCTTTGAGGCAGCGCGAGCGCCCGTTTTGCTTCCCAGCCTGTCGGAAACACGGTCTTCGTTGCAAAAGAACCGGGCAATAAACCTAGGCCAAGTAATGACGGAGCGTGATAGTCGAAAGCGCCGCGTCCTTCAAACCCCTCCTGTGGATTTTAACGGCATCAGCTCTTTTTCAGTCACTTTCTGTAGTTTGTCCCAGCATTTCTGAAGCAAATCTACTTGCTCGGTAAAGTCGTCTGGAATCTCCTTGAATACTGCAACCTTATCGCTCCCAAAACGGTATTCATTCCGGACGTCTTTTGATGCAATAATCCACAAACCAAAAGCAACATTCTCCATCGTGTCGCCCTTCGCTGGATCTTGTAGGAAAGCCGAAACTTGGATTGTCTTCAACATTTCCCTATCCCGTACTTCCAACATGCGCACGGGGTGATGATGATAGAGGGTCACCTTAGCACTCATGATCAAACTCATCCCCTGAATTGCAGCGTCGAGTTTAGAAAGCTCTACCTGGATACGGCGAACAGTTTCGGGAGACAGATCGGGATCAATCATAACGAGATCAAAATGGCGAGCCCCCCGGTAGCAAGCTCATAGGCCCAAAAGCAGTTCCCGGCCCGCCCGAGCCTCCAATAAAATATCATCTCACGACCCGGATTCTGAAGCTAAAGCTTGCAGAAGTTTTCGCGTCATACTCGTGGCGACTGAAATTGCTCGCGAGGTGGCTTCGGAGTTTGTCAGTATCCATTTCGTTTCCGAGCGAATCCCAAGCGCAGCGAGAAACGAATATTGTCTCCGCACTGAGTCTCCCGTGTTTGTATGTATTCTGTACGAAACATCCATGGTCGGCCGGCGTGATCCAAAGTCCACCGTGATCGACACCGCTGCCGCGGGGTGGTCAGCTTGCCATACGAACCCGCCACCAACCAGTTTGTTGGCTTGCGAGCCGATGGTCTCGCTGAAGGCTGCGACTGCGGAGCTCATCGACTCCCGCCTTTTGAACGTCGAAATGTTGCCCACACTCTCGAACGCGCGCCGACCGATCTCTTTCTCCGAGTACCCACCGATCAGTTTCGTGCTCGCCAGGTTGGTAAATGCAGTCACCCGTTGTTCGTCCTCTTCAGACATCGATTCACCTACTGCGGCGAGTGCAGCGGTGTTCCAGCGACGAGATAGAGTTCGCGCGACTGCTTCTTGTTCAGGAGCCGGCAAGCTTCGGAGATATTCAACCAATCGCTGTGAGAAGACGTCACCAATGGATGAGACGCCCGCATATTGTGATTCAAGTTCATTGCGCCAGAGGTCTTGGCTCAAGTTGTATAGCCGTAACTCCAGTTGCGCTGTACCATTCACTTACAATTCTTCGATTAATGCCGCAGTAGCGATATCTGCTTCAATTTCCTTGAACGCAAGGAAACCGGCCAAAGCTGCCAACCCCAAAGCCGCCTCACCGCTGTCCACGACTTCATATAGAATTACACCACCCAAGGGCGGAAATACAAACGCAACAGTGCCCGGCTTAATGGGGACAACTGGCACTGGAACGTATGAATATCCTGGTAGCCACACATGGTGTCCTGGATCCTGAGTATTAAGGATGGCGAGATAAATCAAGAGCTGCGCCGACCCAGCAATCTGTCCAGTTAAAACGGGTTTGATCTCCCAAACTTGATGTGACGCCAAATCAACAAGATCCGGCCGTAGATTACCGAAAACCGAATTCGTGCCGAGAACACTATTGATCGTTCGATCGGACACTCCTTCTGCAAACTTTGTTGTAAAGTCTGCAGCGATCTCGTCATGCACGATATTCCCATAAATAAAATTTGAAACAATTACGTACCCAGACGGATCGTGATTGTTAAGAGGATCAGCGGCGCAATACAGATATTTATGCAGGGATAGCGGATCCGCGGCCTTCCCCTCGTAGCTGTCCATCGTCCAGAATCGCCCGTTGGCGGCGCTGAGGTAGCGCGCGCGGAGGTAATAGAGTCCGAGGTTGGGGTCGAGTTGTTCGCCGGAGTAGCGGTAGTCGTTCGGGGTAGTACCGAAGGACTGGATGAGCTGGCCGAAGGCATCGTAGGTGTAGGTGTCTGTGACTTGCCCGGCGTTGTTGATTAACAGGCGGACACTGCCGTGACCGTCGTAACCGTAGAAGCTGGCCGACCAGTTGCCGCCGATCAGTTGATCTTCGCAGAGCAGATCGTGCCCAAAGGTGTAGCTTCGGGTGACGGCGCCGTTGACTAACTCGTCAACCACTTGGGCGTAGCCGGTCGGGTTTTGATCGTCGATCAGGTAGGCGACGGTGTGGCCGTTGTTTGTTTCCTGAACCTTGTTGCCGTCGCCGTCGTAGGTGACCTGGACGGCGCCGTTGTTGCGGCTGGTAAGATGGTTTTCGAAGTCGTAGGCGTCGTTAACGGTTTGCAGCGTGCCGTTGGCGTCGAGGTGGCCGACTTTGGTATTGCCGTTGGCGTCATAGCTATCGCTGGTCAGGCGATCGTTCGCATCGTACCCGAAGGATTGGTTACTAACGCCGGGGACAGATGAGGTCCGGCTCTGACGGTTGCCGACGTTATCGTAGATGTAAGTAATCACACCGTTGATTCCGGGCGCGCCGGCGATGCCTTCGCGGATCAGGCGATGGAGATTGTCGTAGGTGTAGCCGACGCTGCGTCCGGTATTTTCCTGCACGGCCGTGCGCTGGCCGATCGGCGCGACCGTGTAACCGTATCCTGCCAGGACCGCGTTGGCGTTGTTGTTAACGCTGAGACCTTTGAGGCGATTCAATGCGTCGTAGCCGTAAGCGTGCTTGACCCCGTTCGGGTAAGTGAAGTGATCAAGGTTACCGACGGAATCGTAAGCGTAATTGGTCGTGCCGGTGTTTGTGTCAACGACATGCTCAAGCCGGTTCAGGACGTCGTACTGATAGCCGATCGAAACGCCGTTAGCGTTGCTCGACTGCATACTGGCAAGCGAGCCAGTCGGATAATAACTGTAACTCAGTGTGCCGAACGGCGTGATCTTGTTCTGGAGTTGATCGCGTTCGGTGTAGCTGTAAGTGGTTGCGCCACTGGCGTCGCTCATCGAACCGCGTTTACCCGTCGGCGTATAAGTGTAGCCGACACTCGGATTGCCTAACGATCCGTCTGGAATCTTGGTCAACAACCGGTTGATCGCGTCGTAGCGGTACTCGGTGGTGTGGCCGTTAAAATCTCTCCGGAACCGGAGATTACCGTTCGCGTCGTAGGTGTTCAGCTCCGACTGACCCAACGGGAGAGTGCGACTGATGCGGCGACCGAGATTATCATAGCTGTAAATGCTGGTGTGTTGATTGGCATCCCGCTGGGAGAGCTGGTTACCCAGCTCATCATAGCTGTAGTGCGTGTCCTGACCGGAAGCGTCGATCAGGTCGGTGAGCCGGCCAAGCGCGTCATAAACGAACTGCTTGCTGTGGCGCTGCCCCAGGGAGATACCTACCGGTGATTGCTCGTACTCCACCACCCGACGCCCAAGCTCATCGTAGGCGGTCACCGTTTCCGTCGCAGTGGTGACGAGCGTGCCATTGACATCAACCTCGCTCGGCGGGAAGAGAGTGCTGACGCGGCGATTGAGCGCGTCGTAGCCGTAAGTAGTGGTGCGATTGAGCGCGTCGGCGAAACTGGTCTGGTTGCCGTTGGCATCGTAACCGAACCGGCTCAGCTCGCTTTTCGCATTCAACGTTCCAACACGGCGACCGGCATCGTCATAGATCGACTTGGTCGTGTTGTTGTTCGCGTCGGTGCTGGTGATAACGCGTCCAGCTGCGTCGAAGGTCGAGGATGAGAGAACAACCGGCCCGTTAGCACCGGTGCCGAGGAAGATCGTTTGATCCAAATGACCGACAACGTCGTAATGATACTGGGTCTTGCGTCCACCGCGGTCGGTGAAGAATTGGCGCCGCCCTTCCTTGTCGTAGGAGGTCAGCTCGAAGTTACCGTCCGGATAAGTGACCTTGGCCAGGTAACCGCGATCGTCGTACTCATTGTGAGTGACGTGACGCAGCGCGTCGTAAACGAACTCGGCTTTGCCGAGTGTGTTGTAAACAGTTTCACTGCTGGGAGCGGTGGCGGACTGGCGCGGATTTTCCGCGTTCCAGGTTCTGATCAACCGGTCTTGCTCATCGTGTTCGTGTTCGGTGACGACTGCGACGGTCGCGCCGTTAGAGTCGGTCCGGCTGGTCGTTTCCTTGAGGACATTGTTGTTCGCGTCCCCAACAAAAGTGGTGACGTGACCCGCCGGATCAATCGTTTGCTGCAAGAAACCGGTCGAATCGTAATTGGTGGTGGTGACCAACGTCTGAGTGTTTCCGTTAACGGTGACGGACTTGGTCTCAGTATGACGATTGCCGCTCGCGTCGTAGGTGTACGACGTAACGTTCCCCAACGCATCCTGGGTGGTCTGCAGATTGCCATTGGCAAAGTAAGTGTTGCTGACACTCGGCGCTGGTGAACCGCCGCCCGCATTCTGGCGCGCATCGGTCATAGTCAGGACCTGGCCAGTGGCATTGTAGGTAAACGTGGTGGCGTTGCCTAACGGATCGACCACTTTGCGGAGAAGTCCGTCGTTCAACGGCGGTGA
>DATILK010000007.1:0-2276 GCA_035476555.1 Chthoniobacterales bacterium
GTCGCCGGCATCAAACAACAGATCGCGAGCGAGACGAGTGAGGTCGGCCCGGACGGAATGAGCCCGACCCAGACATTCGAAAGCATCGAGCGGGTGGTGCGCGAGCTGGTGGCAAAGGAGTATGCGCTCTGGAACGACGAGCTGGTTCCAGCTCTGGCGAAAAACGGAATCCGCATCCAGGAAGTGCCGCAGCTCAACGCGAAGCGCGCCGCCTGGGCAGAAAAATATTTTCACGAAGAAGTTTTCCCGATGCTGACGCCGCTGGCGGTCGACGCGAGCCATCCGTTTCCGCAATTGCTGAACAAGAGCCACAATCTGTTTGTCCGAGCGAAGACCAAACGCGGCGGCGATCCGCTCCACGCGATTGTCCAGGTTCCGCGCGTCGTGCCGCGCCTGATCCCATTGCCGCGGGCGAAGGACGAGCCGTGGACCTACATTTATCTCGCTTCGCTCATCAAACATCACATCGCGGAATTATTTCCGGGATTGATTCTCGACGGCGTCCACGCGTTTCGCGTTACGCGGAACAGCGATCTCTACATCGAGGAGGAAGAAGCAGAAAACCTACTCCGGACTATCGAACAGGAATTGCGCCGCTCCAGCCGCGGCAATGCCGTCCGCCTCGAAGTCGAACCTGATTGTCCGCGCGATTTCCGGGAGTTGCTTCTCGAGTTTTTCGATTTGTCAGACGGAGACGTTTACAAACTCAATGGGCCGCTTTCGATGACGCACCTGCTGCCGCTGGTGGCGAACGATGCGTTCGCGAACTTGAAAGACCGGCCGTTTCAACCGGCGCGTGATCCCGCGCTTCCGAAAGAGGCGAACGTCTTCGAGGTATTGCGGCAGCAGGACATCCTGCTCCATCATCCCTACGAAAGCTTCGATCCGATCGTGGAGTTGATCGAGACAGCGGCGAGCGATCCGCAGGTGCTCGCGATCAAGATGACGCTCTATCGCACGAGCGGCTACTCACCGATCGTAGAAGCGCTGGTGGACGCGGCCAACGCCGGCAAACAGGTCACGGCCATCGTGGAATTACGAGCGCGCTTCGATGAAGCGGTTAACATCCAGTGGGCCCGCAGTCTCGAAGAAGCCGGCGCGCACGTCATCTATGGCGTCGTCGGATTGAAGACCCATTGCAAAGCGCTCCTCATTGTCCGGCGCGATAGCGATCGCTTGCGGAACTACGTCCATCTCGGCACCGGGAATTATCATCCGCGAACCGCGCGCAGCTACACCGACTTCAGTTTTCTCACGAGCGACCACGACCTGACTGAAGAGGTCGGCATCGTTTTCAATACGCTCACGGGACTAGCCGATTATCCCGGGTTGAAAAAACTAATGGTCGCGCCTTTCGATTTGAAACAGCGGCTGCTCGGTCTGATCGATCGCGAGATTGCACACGCTCGTGCGGGAAAACCGGCGCGCATCATCGCGAAGCTGAATTCGCTCGTCGATCGCGAGATCATCGAAAAGCTTTACGAAGCATCCTGCGCCGAAGTAACCATCGATCTCATTGTGCGTGGCATTTGCTGTTTGCGGCCAAAGATTCCGAAAATGAGCGAATACATTCGCGTCATCAGCATCGTCGGCCGTTTTCTCGAACACAGCCGCGTTTATTGTTTTGAGAATGCGGGCGCGCCGGAAGTGTTTCTCTCCAGCGCCGACTGGATGCCGCGAAATTTTTTGCGCCGGATCGAAATCGCTTTTCCGGTAACGGCCCCGGCGTTGCGCGATCGCATTATTCACGAAATCCTGCCGAACTTTTTGCTGGACCGCGTGAAGGCGCGCGAGCTTCAGCCGGACGGAAGTTATCGACGCCTGAAGCCGGAAGGCAACGAGCCGCGCGCCCAGGCCCAATGGCATTTTCGCGAGCGTTCCCGCGAGCAGACGAAAAAGCAGTCGAAAGCAAAAAAGAATCCGGAGATGCGGCTGGTCCCGATCACTGAAGTGAAGACAGAGCGATGAAAAAGAAACGCGTGCTCGTGATCGACGTCGGCGGCTCGCACGTGAAGCTGATGATTTCGCGCAAGGGCAAACGGCGGAAATTCGAATCGGGCGAAAACCTGCAACCGCGCAGGATGGTCGCGGAAATAAAGAAAACGGTGGGTGATTGGAAATTCGATGTGATCGCGATGGGGTTCCCCTCGCCGATTCATCGCGGCAAAATTCTCCAGGACCCAAAGAACCTGGGGAAAGGCTGGGTCCGCTTCGATTTTCGAAGAGCGCTCGGCAAACCGATCCGGATCATGAACGACGCGGCGATGCAGGCGCTC
>DATILK010000008.1:0-5627 GCA_035476555.1 Chthoniobacterales bacterium
GACGGCGAAGACATGCAGAACCGCGAGCATTCCTGTTTCTTCTCTGCCGCGCACGCCGCGAAAGACAGCGGTATCGCGCTCGCCCTTGCCGAAGAGATGGGCCTCGATCTTCCACTCGCGCGTGAAACGAAAAATCAGTTCGATCGCATGGTCGAAGTGGGTCTCGGCGAGCTCGACAAATCGGGCATCGCCGAATTGACCTTCAAAGGTCGGCTGACCGAGCAGACTGGCCCCTAGGTTTCGATCAATCGCGGCTCGGCCAGCATCAGCTGCGCGTCGCCCACGGCGATCACGCCGTTCGTCAATATCTGCGCGCGCAATCCGCCGTTGTCGTGGAGAAACTCTTCCGCGCCGGGAGCGATTGCGTGGTTCATCCAGTAACACGGCTTGCAATGGGCCGTTCCTCGCAGTCGAACGCCCTGGATTGAGAATTCTTCGCCGATCAACTCGTTCAGGTTTATCCCCGACACGACTACGTTTCGCCGCAAATCGCCGGCTGACTTGTTCGTTAGGCCGAAGTGAGTAACGAGCTTTTCGAAAATTTCCGACGCGAAGAAGGTGATCTGTCCTTTGTAGTCATCGCGATAATCGTAAAACCGGTCGCCGCGAATTCCGCTGCCCGCGACGCATTCGATCGATGGCACTTCGACCATCGGGAAATTGTCTGGGGCGCGCCCATGGTGGCCGAAATAGTTGTGTCCCGGCGAAACGAAAATCTGCCGGATGATCATTGCGATAATTTAGCCGACTCGAAAGCGGATCTCGCGAATGATCTTCGTCCCAAAACGTTTTTTTAATTTTCGAAGGATCTCCGCCTTCGAGATTTGCTCGAATTGATAATGCAACGACGGCTGGAGTACGCGCACGAACAGGACGCCGTCGCGCAGACTCACCGGCGCGGAATGCTGCGCGATAAACTCACCGACGATCTGCTTCCAGGCGTCCATCACTTCCGTTTCCCGGATCCGCTCGCTCAGGCCGAGCTGTTGCATCAACTTCGGCAATAAATCGCCGGGCCCCTGCCAGCGATCGGGCCGCAGCTTCTTTTCCGGAAGACCGCGCCACTCGGCGACGACAGCAGCCCGCAGGGACGCGTTCATGAACGAACGCGCCTAATATTTCCGCCGCATGTTGCTCGGCAGAATGTTTAGCTCGGTACGATATTTCGCGACGGTCCGGCGGGCGATGGGAATCCCGCGTTCGCTCAAAATCTCGACGATCTCCTTGTCGCTCAACGGCGAGGATCCGTTTTCGCTCTTCACCAGGTCCATGATCGCTTCCTTCACACTGGTGTTGCTCATCGATTCGCCGGTCGCGGTCTGGTAACCGGGCGTGAAGAAATATTTCATCTCGAACACGCCTTGTGGGGTCGCCATGTATTTGCCCGAGATCGCGCGGCTGACTGTCGTTTCGTGCACACCCACAATGTCGGCGATCTGGACCATGGTCATCGGTTTCAAATGGGCGGTGCCGTGATCGAGGAATTCGCGCTGCCGTTTCACGATCTCGTGCGCGATGTTGGAAATCGTCTGCTGCCGCTGGTGGATTGATTTGATCAGGAATTTTCCGCTCCGGATTTTATCGCGAATGTAATCCTTCACTTCGCTGCCGTTACCGTCCTGCGCCATGATGTCTTTGTAGGTGTTGCTGATGCGCAGGTGCGGAATCTGTTCGCCGTTCAAGATCACCTGGTATTCGCCGTCGATCTTTTCCACGGTCACATCAGGCAGGACGTAATTCTGCGGCGCGGCGGCGAAGATCTGACCAGGACGCGGGTCGAGCTGGGCGATATTGTTGGCGCATTTCTGGACCTGCTCGACGCCAATTCCCATCCGGCGCGCGATCTCCGGAAAACGCCGTTTCCCCAGGTCCGCCATGTGGTCCTGGATAATTTTGTATTCGAGACTGCTTCCTTTTCCTTCGCGCTTCAATTGGATCAGCAGGCACTCGCGCAGATCGCAGGCGCCGACTCCCGGCGGATAAAAACTCTGGATCAGCAGCAACATCGTCTCGAAGTCTTCCTTCGCGATGCCGGTATTGAGCGCCATCTCCTCCGGATTGGTCTGGAGAAAACCGTTGTCGTCGATGTTGCCGATAATCAGTTCGGCGGTCTTGCGATCGTCGGCGCTCAACGGCGTCTGGTTGAGCTGACCCATGAGATGCTGTTGGAGCGTTTCCTGGGTTGCGATCGAATCGAAAAAGAATTGCCGCTTCTCTTCTTCTTCCTGGGAGCGCGCGCTGTAGCTGCCGGATTGCGCCATGTAATCGCGCCACTCGTCGTCGAGCTACGCGAGCTGCTCGAACTCTGCTTTAAAATCGTCATCCGCTTTGGTGGTGGCGGGAGTTTCTTCCGGAGCGTCGGCATTCGGTTCGGTGGCAAGTTCCTCGAGAACCGGATTGGTCTCCATTTCCTGTTGAACGAGATTGCGCAGCTCGAGAAGCGGCGCCTGGAGAATGAGCAAGCTCTGCTGCAATTGGGGCGCAAGAACCTGCTGGAGAGAAAGGTTTTGCGATTGGTGCATCCCCGGGCCGGCCATGATGTGCGACGGTACGCTTCGGTCGGGGCGAAAAGCAAGCAATTACCGCGCCGCCTTCTCGAGCGGAATACGACTTGCTTTTGAGGAGCAACACCGAACTGCTCCATGAAAATCTTGTCCGCTCTTCTTGCGATTTGCGCCCTCAGCATCAACGCACATCTATCCGCCGCGGAACCCCCGAAGGATTCCGATCGTGACCAGCAGCAGTTGGCTGCGTTGACCAAGGAAGTGCAAACCCAGCAAACCGCGATCGCCGAGAACCAGAAAAAGATCGACGAAAAGACGGCGGCGATCGGGGAAGCGCTTCGTCTCGCGCGGATCTACGCCGGCCGGGGGAAATAATAATATGCGCGTGGTTATCCTTTCCTTTATTGCGGCCGCTCTCCTTGTTTCGACGAGCGATGCTCAAACCCCGATGCCGATCGTGGTTCCGGCAATGACTCCGACCACGGCCCAGAGCCCCGCCGCTGCGGCAGTCGCGACCGCGGCCACGCAGACGACGCTGAAGGCACTCCAGGCGATTAAAGCAGCCAACGACGAGCTTCTGAAACAACAGACCGCGACGTTGGAGAAGCTCGACGAACTCGAAAAGGCCGCGTACGAAATCCGGATCTATTCGAAGCGCGGCTAAGCAACGCTGATCGCGTTGCGAACTACTTTTTGCTCTTGGGCTCTACCTTGCGGTAAAGCGTCGCCATGCTTATGCCGAGCATGCTGGCCGCTTTCTCCCGCGAACCGCCGCAATGATTCAGGGTGGCTTCGATGTAACCGCGTTCCTGTTGCTGGATGAATTCGTCGAGCGACTGGCCCACCGGCATTGACGCGACGGCTTGATCGTTTTTCTCGCCCTGCGCTGCCGCGACGATTTGCGGCGGAAGATCGCTCGGGAGGATCAGCTCCTCCTCGCACAACGCGCACGCCCGTTCGATCGCGTTCTCCAGCTCGCGCACGTTCCCGGGATAATCGTAGTGGCAAAGGATATCGACCGCTTTCGGATCGATCTTCTTTGGCTCGCCCCCAGTGATTGAAGCCTGTTTCTGCAAAAAATGATTTACGAGCAGCGGCACGTCTTCGAGCCGCTCGCGCAGTGGCGGAATCTCGACGGGAATCACCGCGAGACGGTAATAGAGATCCTCGCGGAAGGTGCCGTCCTTCAATTTCGCCTGGAGGACTTCATTCGTAGCGCCGACGACGCGGACATTTACCGGCACGCTTTTGTTGTCGCCCACTCGCCGGACTTCGCGTTCCTGAAGGACGCGCAGAAGCTTGGTCTGTAACTGCGGCGCCATCGAATTGACTTCATCGAGGAAAATCGTGCCCAGATTCGCTTCTTCGAACAACCCGCGCTTGTCCGCGACGGCGCCAGTGAACGCGCCCTTCTTGTGCCCGAACAATTCCGACTCCAGCAGGTTTTCCGGCAACGCGCTGCAGTTGATCGCCACGAAGGGATGATGCTGGCGGTTACTGTTGAAATGCAGTCCGCGCGCGACTAGTTCCTTACCGGTGCCACTCTCGCCCTGGATTAAGACGGTGCTGTCGGTATCGGCGACCTTGTTAATGAGGTTGTAGACCTGCTGCATTTTGCGGCTGGTCCCGATGATGTTCTCAAAGCGATAGCGGTTCTTGAGTTCCTTGCGGAGATAAGTGTTCTCGCGCAGCGCCGCCTGATAATCGAGCGCCCGTTGCACCGTCATCTGGAGCTCGTCGATCTTGAACGGTTTGGTAACGTAATCGTACGCGCCCATTTTCATCGCGTCGACCGCCGTCTCGACTGAGGCAAAGGCCGTGATCAAAATCACTGCCGTCTGCCGATGATGCTCGCGCACGTGCTGGAGAACATCGAAGCCGGTCATCGTTTCCATCTTGATGTCGGCGATCACGACCTGCGGCCCGATCGTGTCCAGTTGCTCGATGGCTTTCGGCGCGGAATTGAATGGAAAAACCTGGTGACCTTTTTCCCGGCAAAGCGTCACAATGACCTCCACCATCGCCGGCTCGTCATCAATAACTATAATCTTGGCCATGTTTTCCGTGCGGAGGATATTTCAGAAGTGAGAAAAGGAAAGCGAAAATGAGAAATTCTCACGGACGGTCAAGACTCATCATCGAATTGATGGCCGTAACCAGGTCTTCGAGACTTTTTGTCCTCGGATGATCGCGTCCGAAAACTTTTCTGGCCCCGGCCAACGCTCGCTCCGCATAAGGCTTCGCCGCGCGGATGTGATAGCGACGTTCGAGGCTTAAGGCCAGCGCACCGCAGGCGGCAATCGTTTCCGGATCGTCTGGGCCCAGCACTTTTTCGCAAACAGCGAGCACCTCGCGGTATTCCGTGTCGGCTTCTTCGGATTTGTTTTGTTTGTCCAGGGTTTGGGCAAGGACGTCCCGCGCTTTGAGAGTATCGCGGTGCTCGGCGCCGAGGATCTTTGTGCGCAACCGGACGACCTCGCGCAGCTCCGTTTCCGCATCGGCGTATTCGAAGAGCGTCATCAATGCGACAGCGAGATTGTAGCGGGCGAGGAGGGTGTCTGGATGCTCCGGGCCCTGAAGCTTTTCGTTCAGGTGCGTCAACGCGGTGAACTCGATTTTGGCTTCGGCGTGATTGCCGCGTTGGAGGACCGCCGTCGCCAGATTGTTTCGCGTCATGAGAGTGGCCGGGTTTTCAGCCCCCAACGCTTTTTCGTTTAACCTCAGCAATTCGCGGAACTCGCTCTCGGCCTCGCCGAATTTTCCCTGATTCATTAGCGTCTGCGCCAGCGAGTCGCGGCACCAAAGGGTGTCCGGATCCTCCGGCCCGAACAGCTTTTCGTTGAGCCGGACCAATTCGCGGAGCTCGATCTCCGCCTCGACGTATTTGGTCAGTTGCGATTTTACCGACGCCAGACGGGCGCGGACTTCGAGTGTTTCGCGTTCCTGCGCGCCAAATTTTTGCGACCGCAGTTGCACGACCTTCTGCAGGATTTGCTCCTCGTCGGTGTAATGCCCCTGCCGCGAGAGGACCGACGCGATTTCTTCCTGCACCGTGGCCCATTCCTGCAGATCGCGTTGGGGATCGGTCAGCTTTTCAGCGGCGCGAAAATGATTCAGCGCCGT
>DATILK010000009.1:0-2524 GCA_035476555.1 Chthoniobacterales bacterium
AATTCGCGCGCGGCGAAACACCAAACGATCACTTTCTTTTTCGCGAGATAACCGAAGTCCTTCGCGCTGTGTCGATACAAATTGATTCGCACCGGCGTCGCGCCCGAGCCGCGGGTGCCGATCAAATCCGGCGCGAAACCCAATTGCAACGCAAGCTGGTCCACCAGCCCGGCGCGTTCCGCCAAAAACTCGTGGTAAACCAGAGTGTGGCTGTCGCCTAACAAGAGCAGCGGGCTGTTGGCGTCGGGCTCGACGGCGGCGCCGTTGCTCTTCTTGCTCACACTTTGAATCGCGATTTTTTCCGGGCCGGGTTTGTGTCCATCTTTCGCCAGCAAGCCATCGAGGTCGCCGCTGATCTGCGCTTCTTTCCATTCGGCGGCGTAGTCGTTCGAGGCCGCTGAACCGGAAAGTCTCGGCCGGATCTTGTCCGCAATCGCTTCCGCGGCGAGAACACAACCAACGCCGGACCAATGGCTGTCGGTCTTGCAGAAAACCGCGCCGCGTCTGTCATCGCGCTTTTGGATAAACAGCGCGCTGAGATCGAGGACGTCGATGCCGGCCGCGCGCAATTCACTATAGAATTGGTGCAACACCGGCGCCGGATCTTTCGTCCGCACGTCGAAACCGGAAACGATTTTCTCCGGATAGACGGAAGCCTTCGGCGGAACCGGAACGACCAGCAGCTCGATCCCGCGCGCCTTCAATTGCTGCTGAAAATCCACGATCGCCGGGATCGGATCCGCGAGATCCGGTTTGTGCGCGCGACTCATTTTCACCGCGTCGTTGCCCCAGAATCTGCCGAGCGAAAGCAATCGCAGCTCGCCGCCGAAGAAAAGCCAGCCATCGCTGCCGGCGACCGCGGCAGTCTTGTTCTGCTCCAAATTCTGAACCGTTTTTGCCAGCTCGGCAGCGAAGTCGTGGGCGGCGAGCCGGGCCCCGCTCGCGGCAAGAAGAAGCAGCGCGAAGAAAAATCTCATTGGAGTTGAAAGCCGGTAGCGCTAATACGCATTCTTTCAACTGCGTCCGCTGTTTTTTAATTCGCAGCGGGTGGTTGGCTCCGGAACAGGCGCGTGGTTTTTAGTTCTCACATTTTCGTTTATTATTTTCTGCCGATCGCGCTCGTCGGCTACTACGCGCTTTGGCGCGCGCGGCAGCGCTGGCGGAACGCGTGGCTCATTCTCACCGGCTACATTTTTTACGGCTGGGCCGAGCCGCGTTTCATGCCGCTCATGTTCGCAACGACGTTCGTCGACTGGCTCGTCAGTCTCATCATCGCGCACGATACCTGGAAGTTCTGGCGCGTCTGGCATAAGCCGGTCCAGCAATTGGTGCATCGCGGCGCGCGTTCGCGAACTCAGCGGCGCGCGATCCTCATCTCCGTCCTGCTGAATCTCGCGACGCTGGGATTTTTTAAATACTTCAATTTCGGAATCGAGAGTTACAACAACCTCGTCCAGGCGCTCGGTCTCCAGCACGCGCAATTCGACACGTTCTTCCGCGTGGTGCTGCCGCTCGGCATCAGTTTCTACACGTTCCAGGCGCTCAGCTACACGATCGACGTCTATCGCGGCGAGGCCGAAGCGATGTCGAACTTCATCGATTTCTCCTGCTTCGTCTCGATGTTCCCGCACCTCGTCGCGGGTCCGATCCTGAAATTTTCCTTCCTGGCCGATCAAATCAAAAATCGCCGGCTGACATCCGACAAATTCGCGCGCGGCGTCGCGTTCTTCATGCTCGGTCTCGCAAAAAAAATCCTGCTCGCGAATCCCTGCGGGAAAATCGCGGACGTCGCGTTCAACGCCGGCTCCGTTCATACCAGCGACGCGTGGTTCGGCGCGCTCGGCTACTCGTTTCAGATTTATTTCGACTTCAGCGGCTACTCGGACATGGCGATCGGGCTCGGGCTGATCTTCGGGTTTGTGTTCGCGAAGAATTTCGATTCGCCCTACCGCTCGGAATCGATCACGGACTTCTGGCGACGCTGGCATATCTCGTTGTCCACCTGGCTGCGCGAATACCTCTACGTCCCGCTCGGCGGAAATCGCAAAGGCACGCGGCGAACCTACATCAACCTGATCCTCACGATGCTGCTCGGCGGATTATGGCACGGCGCGTCATGGAATTTCGTGATCTGGGGCGGACTCCATGGTGGCATGCTGGCGTTCGAACGGAGCCAGGGTCGCGAAGGTCTTTATCACAATCTTCCGCGGCCATTTCGGATCGCGTTCACGTTTCTCATCGTCGTGCTCGGCTGGGTTTTTTTCCGCGCGGCAGATTTGCCGAGCGCCCTCGCATATTTCGCGAGCATGTTCGGGTTCGGCCACGCCCAAGTTGGCGCCCTGCTGCTGAGCGGAATTCTGTACAAGCCGTACTATCTGCTCTCGCTTGGCATCGCCGCGCTCGTCGTCTGGAGAGGCAAACAAACCTGGGATTGGACGCAGCAAATGACGCTGCCGAAGACGGCGCTCTGTTTCGGGCTCGGCTGGCTCGCCCTCGTGGTCCTCGCCACCCAGGAATACAACCC
>DATILK010000010.1:0-9027 GCA_035476555.1 Chthoniobacterales bacterium
GCAATGGCGGTGGCGACCGTGGAGATGGAGTAATGGAGTGCTGGAGTAATGGGGTAATGGAAATCGATTCGACTGCATTCCACCACTCCATGACTCCATCACTCCATCACTCCATTTGATCGATGGCGATCCGCCTTTTCAACACTTACTCGCGGGCGCTCGAAGAATTCCGGCCACTGGATCCGGCCAGACGCGAGGTGAAGATGTACACCTGCGGCCCGACAGTCTACAGCTACGCGCACATTGGAAATTTCCGCGCCTATCTGTTTGAAGATTTGTTGCAACGGCATCTTGAATCGCGCGGATTCACGGTGCGCCGCGTGATGAACATCACCGACGTCGACGACAAGACGATCCGCGGCTCGCGCGATGCCGGCGTTCCGCTGGCGGAATTCACGGCGCAATTCAAGAAAGCGTTCTTCGACGATCTCGAGACGTTGCGGATCAAGCGCGCGGATTCTTTTCCGGAAGCGACCGATCCGCGCGAGATCGCGAAGATGATCGAGATGATCGGAACGCTAATGGAACGCGGACTCGCGTATCAGGCTGAGGACAAATCGGTTTATTTCCGGATCAACAAATTCCCGGAATACGGAAAGCTGGCTCATCTGAATCTGGATGAACTGCGCTCGACCGGCCGCGTGAAGAGCGATGAATACGACAAGGAACACATCGGCGATTTCGCGCTCTGGAAAGCGTGGGACGAAGCGGATGGCCCGGTGAAATGGCAAAGTCCGTGGGGCGACGGCCGGCCGGGCTGGCACATCGAGTGCAGCGCGATGGCGACGCAGCTGCTGGGCGATCAGCTCGATATTCATTGCGGCGGGGTCGACAACATTTTCCCGCACCACGAAGCGGAGATCGCGCAAACGGAAGGATGCACGGGGAAAAAGTTTGTCCGCTACTGGCTGCATTGCGCGCATCTGATGGTCGAGGGACAGAAGATGGCGAAGTCGCTCGGGAATTTTTATACGCTGCGGGATGTGATTGCGAAGGGATATACGGGACGCGAGGTGCGGTACGCGTTGATGCGGGTGCATTATCGGGCGCCGTTGAATTTTACGTGGGAAGGAATGGAAGAGTCGCGAGTGGCGTTGGCGCGGATTGGGGATTGGGTGCGCCGGCTCGAAGAAAACGCGAAGAAAGAAAACGTCCAACGCCCAACGCCCAACGCCCAACGCCCAATGGAAGAAGCGCCAGGGTTTCATGACGCGCTGGATGATGATCTGAATATTTCCGGGGCGCTGGGCGTTTTGTTTGAGACGATTCGGGAGACGAATCGGCGGATGGACGTCGGTGAGATGGATTCGAGCGAGGCGAAGGCGTGGCTGGAATGGTGGAAGCGCGTCGATCAGGTGCTGGCGATCAGTGGCGAGGACGCAGGATTGCCGGCGGAGATTGCGGCGCTGGCGGAGGCGCGAGTGCAGGCGAGGCTTGCAAAGGATTGGAGAAAAAGTGATGAATTGCGCGACGAACTGGCTGCGCGCGGTTGGGAAGCCCGGGACACAAAGGACGGGCAGAAACTCACGCGACGCGGCGGAGCGTAGCTCTCATGTTTTCGCCGGCCGAATTTGTCAGTCTCGAACACACCGCGCATCCAAAGCTGTTTGAAGCGCAGAAGTATGTCTGGGAAGCGCTGCGGCAGATCGCGAGCTATTTGCAGTTTCGGTTGAAGCCGGCGGTGCTCGGCGAGCTGGTCGGAAAACCGTTTATCAGCAACGCGGTCTTCATCGGCGCGGGAACGATTGTGGAGCAGGGCGCGATGTTAAAAGGGCCGGCGTGGATCGGAGAGAATTGCCATATTCGGAGCGGATGTTACGTGCGCGAGAACGTGATCGTCGGCAACGGCGTGGTGATGGGCAACTCGTGCGAATTCAAGAACTGCATCCTTTTCGATGAAGTGCAGGTGCCGCATTTTAATTACGTCGGCGATTCGATCCTCGGGCATCGGGCGCATCTCGGCGCGGGCGTGATTTTATCGAATGTGAAATTGGATCATGGCGAGATCCATGTCAGCGCGGCGGACGGCGATATCGCGACGGGAATGACGAAGTTCGGCGCGGTGATCGGCGATCGGACGGAGATCGGCTGCAACGCGGTGATCAATCCGGGATCGGTCCTCGGACGGGATTGCGTCATTTATCCCGGGGTGAATTTTCGCGGGGTGCTGCCGAGCGCGAGCGTCGTAAAGGTGCGGCAGAATTTGCAGGTGCTGACGCGGCGGAGCGCGAACGACGGATAAGCTCACTCTCTCTTCAGACTAAGAGGAAGATTGGGTCCGGATGGGAGGGGATTCGAACCCCTGGTGCCTTGCGGCACACACGCTTTCCAGGCGTGCACAATCGACCGCTCTGTCACCCATCCAAACAATCTTCCTCTTCCGCTTCCTCTTGATCTCGGGAGAGAAGAGGTAGAGGAAGCGGAAGACCGCTAAAGCTGCAATCGACGGAACAGTTCGTCGAGCGGGAGTTGCAGGCCGATGTAGAACTCGCCGAATTCGCCGTAATCCGCACTTACCGGATCGAAGCGCATTTCGTAGACGATCGATTTAATCTGGAAAGTGTCCTGCGCGAAAAGAGTAACGCCCCACTCGGCATCGTCGAGTCCGGTCGAACCCGTGATGAGTTGTTTGACCTTCCCGGCGTATTGGCGGCCAACCGCGCCGTGCCCGAGCATCAGCTTGCGACGATCTTCGAACGGCAACGAATACCAGTTCCGGTGTTCGCCGCGGCGTTTGCTCATGTTGTAGAAACAAACGACCGGCCAATCGGGCAGCGTCGGATACATGCGCTCGTGCCGGTAGTGTTTCATCCGCTCTTCGAACGCGCCCATCGATTTCTCAAATTCCGGCGTGCCGCGCGCGATCTTCTGCTCGTTCTCCAGGACCGCGGCGTAATCTTCCGCGCTCGTTTTGTATTCGCTCTCCTCGGTCAACGACAAATAACTGTAGACTGGCACGAGCACGTCCGCGCCTAACGACAGGCTGAGTTGCTTCTCGATCCGATTTGCCGCATGCAAATCGGGCGTGACCAGCATGAATCCGAGATCGGCTTTCGGCGTGACCATGCTGAGCGTGAGAAGCTGGGTCGATTCGAGCGCGCGGATTTCCTGGACGAGCGACGAGAGGGCGACCTTGGCGTTGCGTTGTTCCTCGGCGCTGAGCAATTGCCATTGGCCATGCTCGATTCGGTAGAAGAGATGGAGACAATGCCAGCCCTGCTCGGGAATTGACGGTGCGGCGTTCTGGTTCATCGCGGTGCGACAGGCGCATTGGCGGGGCGCGGCAAATGGGCCAGGCAATACTCTTCACCATCGCGCGACACGCGAAACTCGAGATTGGGATCGCTCGATTCCGTTGCCCCGCAGGTGGCACATTTATGGAGCGGCTCTGCTTCGGTCGTGCGCGAATCGACCTCAAATCGGCGTCGGCGTTCCGTCACATCTTTCCGGTGACGGGCGGACCGGTAAATTTCCGGCCCGAAAAAAAGAAGATAGTTGGCCATGGCCGCCAGACAGGCAGCGCGATACGCCATGGTCTGAAAGACAAATTGGAAAAGAAGAAACGCGGCGGTCCCCCACGCGATCCACTTCACTTTGAGTGGCAGAACATAGGCGAAGTAAATGACCGTATCCGGGTAGAATCGGGCGAAGGCAAAGAAGAGCGACGAAGTTAACATGATGTTGGAGAAAGCCGCGCCAAAGAAAAACGCGGCGATGGTGGTGCCCATCATGCCGATCAGGAAAAAAAGCGTAAGCCGAAACGAACCCCAGGCGGCTTCGAGTCCGTTTCCCATCCACAAAAGAAACAAGGCGTAGAACGCCGCATTCACCCAATCGGGAAAAGGAAGCAGGCTGCCAAGCTGCGGAACAAATATATAAGTGACGAGCCGCCAGACCTGGCCGCGAAGAACGGCGTGCGCGTCGAGATCGATCAGGCGGAGGTATGTTGGATCAAGCTTGTAGAGGACGAACACGAGCGCGCTGAGGAACGCGACATAGCGCAAAAGTCCCGGGATGGCGATGAAGCCAAGGCGGCGCTCGAGTTTGTCGGGAAAGCTCATCGCTGCGACCACGGTAGAGGAAGCGGCGCGCGCTTCAACCGGCGATGCGTTGACACCAAAGTCGCGGCGTCTAGGCTGACGCTCCATGACCGACGCCGCGCTGAAGAAGACTCCCCTCTACGATGAGCACGTGCGGCTCGGCGCGAAAATGATCCCGTTCGGCGATTGGATCATGCCGGTGCAATACAGCGGGATCATCGATGAACATCAAGCGGTGCGGAAAAATGTCGGCGTGTTCGATATTTCGCACATGGGGCAATTGGTAGCGACCGGGCCACGAGTCGGCGCGTGGCTGAACGAAATGCTGACGAACAATATCGAGAAGCTCGACGTGGGCACCGGGCAATACACGTTTCTCTTGAACGATCGTGGCGGGATCATCGACGACCTGATCGTTTATCGGACAGGGCCGGAAAGTTTTTTGTTGGTCGTGAACGCTTCGCGCGTGGACGAAGATTTCGCCTGGCTGCAAAAGCATCTCGGAGATAACGGCACGCTCGAGAATCGGAGCGCGGAGTACGGCGGGCTCGCGATCCAAGGACCGCGGATCATTGAGTTGCTTCAATCGCTTGTCGGCAAGGATGCGGAACTACCGGCACGGAATCAGATCAAAGATTTCGATTTCGGTGGAACCAGACTGACGATCGCGCGCACCGGCTACACGGGCGAAGACGGTGTCGAAGTTTTTTTTGCGGCGCGCGACGCGGCGAAAGTTTGGAGCGGCATTCTCGAGAAAGGAAAGGACCTGGGAATCCGGCCGTGCGGACTCGGGTCGCGCGACACGCTGCGACTGGAAATGTGTTACCCGCTCAATGGCTCCGATCTTTCTCCCGAGCACAACCCGATCGAGGCCGGACTTGGTTTCTTCGTTGACCTGAAGAAACCGAAATTCGTCGGGCGCGAAGTTTTGACCGCCGCGAAGGAAAACGGAACTGTGAATCGGCTCGTCGCATTCCGAATGAAGAGCAAAGGACCGCCGCCGCGTCCGCACTATTCCGTTTGGCGCGAAGGCGAGCGGATCGGCGAAGTCACCAGTGGAAGCTTGTCGCCGAGCTTGAACGAAGGGATCGGGATGGCCTACGTTGCGTCCGGGCACGCGAAAATCGGAACCGAGATCGAGATCGAAGTTCGCGACCGCAAACTTCCCGCAGTCATCGAGAAAAAACCGCTCTACAAGAAATCATGAATGTTCCAGACGATCTTCGTTATGCCGAGTCGCACGAATGGGTCCGCGTGGAGGGCGACAACGCGCGCGTCGGTATTACGGATCACGCGCAGGCGGAATTGACTGATGTGGTTTACGTGGAGCTTCCGAAAGTCGGCGCGAAAGCAACGGCGAAAGGTCAGATCGCCGTCGTGGAATCGGTGAAAGCGGCCAGCGACATTTACGCGCCGGTCACCGGCACGGTGGTCGAAGTAAACAAAGCGCTGGAAGAAAATCCGGCGCTGGTTAACACCGATCCGTTCGGCGAAGGCTGGATCTTCATGTTGAAGATGGATTCGCCCGAAGAAGTGAAGCAATTGAAGGACGCGGCCGGTTACCGGACACAAATCGGTTAGTCTCTGGCCTAACGAGTCCGCTTGACCGTACGGACCGGCGCGCGAGCGGGCGCTAGCATTTCTTCAACGAAGCCGACGAGGTCCTCGAGCGTCACGGCGGTCGCTAAAAAGCTGTAGCCGCTCAGAAAACCACCGGTCATTACCTTTTTGTCAGCCGACGGGTTTCCATTCAGGTAGAGAAACGGTGTGTCTTTGAGCGTGGGCTCGCCTTGTAGTTGGCGAGTCATGTCTTCCGTTTCCGAGGTCTTCGGTGCGTCGAGCAAAACCAGATCGGGCCGGAACCACGGCGCGGCGTGTTGGGCCAGCCGGACATCGGCTTCGACCTTCACGAGAAAGCGGCCGGTGCTTTCGAGCGCTCGCCTAACGAGTGCAGTGACACGCGGCTCGTGATCGACCAGCAGGATCTTTTTCAGGAAGGTCATCGTTCCGCGGCATACCAAGCATCGGATATGCCAGCGGGGAGAACGCTGAAATCAGAACAACGCCGAGACGGTGTTGAGCGTGAGCGCGAGAATGACGGTGTTGAAGCCGAACGAAAGCATCCCGTGAAGAAGCACGAGACTGCGGAAGTCGCGCGACGTGATAACGACGTCCGAGACTTGGAACGTCATCCCGATCGTGAACGAGAAGTAGGCGAAATCCATGTAATCGGGCTCGCGGTCTCCGGGGAATTGAAGTCCGCCCGCATGCGATCTGGGCCCATCAGGGCCGTCGGGATCGCCATAGTAAGTGTGGGCATATCGCAAGCCGAAGACGGTATGCACCAGCATCCACGAGCAAATCACAGCCACCAGGCTCATGAGAAGGTGAATGAAAAAATGCGATCGCTCCACGATTACGGACTTGTTGAAGAAGAGAAAGCCGACGGCGAATAAGCCGGCGCACGCCGCAGCCAGCACGAAAATAAAAATCAGAATGTGACTGAGGTCCTGCATCTGCGCGCGAGCCCGCAGTTTTTCCGGCGGCGTCGTGAGGATTGTCAGCCAGGCGAGCGTGAGAACGCATACGGCAAACGTGTCCCAGGTGACAATACATCGCGTGGAAGGTTGAACCTGGCCCTGCAACGCGAACCAGACGGCGGTCGCGATGAGCAGGGAAATAGCGATGCGATGCCGCGCATCTTGTTTAGCGATCCAGTTCATGATGCGACGCAGTTAAGCCTCAATGGCCCGCATCGCGCAACTCTAACCGAAAATGCCAAGGTTCGGATGAGCGAAGCGCCCGATGTTCGGCAGAACGGTCGACAAATCCGAAGCCGCCACGCCGAACCAGGTCGCCAACGTGGCGGAAAATTCGTCCACGGACGTTGTCGGAATCCAGCGGCCCTGTCCGGTATCGTCGGGGCCGTTGACGGCGAGCGTGGGGAAAGTGCCGAACAAGCGCCCGCCCTGGACGGCGCCGCCAAGAACGAACTGGTGACTTCCCCATCCGTGATCGGAGCCCGAGCCGTTAGTGGGATAAGTGCGGCCGAAATCCGAAGCAGTGAACGTGGTGATCTGCGAAGCGATGCCGAGCTCGACGGTGGCGTTGTAGAACGCGTTGAGTCCCTGGCTCAGTTCGGTGAACAAATTTCCCTGACCGGTCAGCTGATCGCCATGGGTGTCGTAGCCGCCGACCGAGCAGAAAAAGATTTGCCGTTTCATGCTCAAGTTATTTCGGGCCGCGATCAGTTTCGCGATCATGTTCAATTGCTGGCCGAGACTCGAAGTCGGGAAAACGGTTTGAATCGCGGGAATGCCGGCAAGCGCGGAGGTCAGCAGGTCGTTGGCCGCGATCGACCGCGAGACCGTGTCGGCGTATGCCTGCTCGAAAAGATTGTTGTGCGGCAAAGCGAGCAGATCTTTGAAGGCTTGCAGCCGCACATTCGCGTTCGCGCTGCCGTCGAAACCGGCGAGGCCGACGCTGCCGGTGGGCGAAACCACGTAAGGCAGGACCGTGTTGCCGACTTCGAACGTGTTTGTGCCCGCGATGGAAATATTGAGCGAGATTTTCGAACCGGCGTTCAGCGATTGCAGCATATCGCCCAGGCGGCCGCCCCAACCCGTTTTTGAAATCACGTCCGGGACTGACGTTTGCCACTGCACCGATTGGTCGGCGTGAGAAAAAAGTTGGGGCGGAACGGCGGCGCCGCCGGCGAGATATTGCGCGCGCGTCACGGGCGCGACGAGCGTGCCGACATTCGACACGAGGCCGAGTTTCCCCTGGTTAAACAACGCCTGAAGCTCCGCGAGATTCGGATGGAATCCGAAATCGCGCCCATCGCCGTTTTGCAAAGTGAGCGGAAGAAGCGACGCCTGTGGAATGGCGAGAATGCCGCGCGCCGCAGCGTAGGAAGCGTAACCGCTGTTGTCATGCGGAACGATGACGTTGTTCGCGTCGTTGCCGCCGAAAAGGAAAAGACAAACGAGCGCCTTGTAATCCGAGGTATCGAGCGGAGCGGCGCTGAGGCGGCGCAGATCGAAAATGGTGTTGAGAATTCCAGTAGTGGTGAGCGCGGCGCAGGCGGCCTGGCGGATGAAAGTGCGGCGGGTAGTGGGCGCGGTCATGGTTATTTGTCGACGAGGAATTCGGGAGAATTGACGACGAGATAAATCGCGGTGCGGACGCGCTCAGTGGGATTGTTCGACGGAATCTGGGTGACAGCGTTGATCAGAATGTTGCGAGTGTTCGACGACATGCTGCCGGCCATGAGCAAAGAGTTCAGGTGATCGACCAGGCCGGCGGGATCCGACGCGCGGGTGAGATCGTCGCCAAGAATGAGCGTGATTCGATCGCTCGATGGGCCGAGCCCGGTATAGATGGCGGTACGAAGAAAATTCGCGGCGGATATCACCGTCGTGTCGGTCGTGATTTCAAATTCGGGACTCTTCAAGCCGGCCGCGGCAATGGCGCCGGGTGCGGAATAATCGGGCTCGAAGAAATTAAAAACGGTCGGCGAATGCATCGCTTCTTCGTCGAGATTCGCATAGCCGTTGCGGACGGAATACTTACCGCTGGGTGAAGTGGCATTGAAGGCACGCAAGAGATTTGTAACCCGGACGACCGGCTCGCGCGCGTGTCCCGCGCCCTGGGCGGCCGGGAAACCGACCCGCGCGTCGTAGTCCATGAGGATCGCACGCACGACCGCTTTCAAATCGCCGCGCACTCCCTGGCCGTTGTCGTTAAACACGGAAACGACGCGGTAAACATACCCCGGACTGGGATTGCTGGTGACGAGACGTTCGATCAATTGCCGGCAAATAAACGGTCCAACGTTCGGATGATTGAAAATAGTGTCGAGCGTCGCTTTGAGGTCCTGGGCCGCGGTTTGGTTCGCGGGCAGCACGACACCGTTGAGAATATTTTTCGCGTCGGTCTGGTGATGGCTGGCGATATTGATCATCGGATCACGCCAAGACTGCGCCGC
>DATILK010000011.1:0-3162 GCA_035476555.1 Chthoniobacterales bacterium
TTCGCTCCCAGCGCGCTCGCTGCCCGTTAGCGTAACGGCTCTCACTCGCGAATCCTCAATGATCGGCCGGACCTGTTCGTTTTCGACGAGCAACGTCTGAAAAACGCCGTCCGGGAACTCGGCGCGTCGAAAAATATTTTCAATCGCGAGCGCGCATTGCGGAACATTCGCGGCGTGTTTGAGCAGCGCCACGTTGCCTGCCATTAACGCGGGCGCCGCGAAACGAAACACCTGCCAGAACGGGAAGTTCCACGGCATGATCGCCAGCACCGGTCCCATCGGCTCGTAGCGGACAAAGTTGTGCGCTGATTCCGTTTCAATTTTCTGCTCGGCCAGAAATCGCTCCGCATTCTCGGCGTAAAACCGGCAACCACGCGCGCATTTCGTGACTTCCTCTTCCGCCGCGCGAAGCAACTTCCCCATCTCGAGCGTCATGATCCGCGCTAGATTCGGCTTGTCTGTCTCGAGCAAATCCGCAGCGCCGCTCAACCAGTTCGCCCGCTGCTCGAATGACGTTTTGCGGTACGATCGAAACGCGTCGTCGGCTTTCCGCAGTTTGTCTTCGATCTGCGGCGAATCCATCGCGGCAAATTCTTTCACGGTCTCGCCGGTGGCTGGATTGATCGAGGCGATGGCCATTGTTCAGCTACAACCGCAGACCCTTCGGAATCAAGAGGCGATCCAGCAAATCGAAACTCCATTGCACGAGAAGGGCGAGGATCGCGGCCGGGATGGCGCCCTGCAAAATCGTAACGTGGTCGTTGAGGTTCAGTCCGCTCAGAATCGGTTCGCCCAATCCGCCGGCGCCGATAAGCGCGGCGAGCGTGGCGGTGCCGATGTTGATCACCGCGCTGGTTTTTATTCCACCGAGAATCGAGCGCGACGCCATCGGCAAATAAATTTTCCACAAGCGCGCCGAAGGTTCGAGGCCAAGCGCGATCGCCGATTCGCGTAAGGGGTGCTCGATGTCCTGCAATCCAGTCGCCGTGTTGCGGACAATCGGAAGCAGCCCGTAGAGAAACAGCGCCGCAATCGCGGTGCGCACACTGATCCCGAAAAAGGGCACCGGCACGAGCAGCGCGAGCAGCGCCAGGGATGGAATTGTTTGCACCGCACTGGTGATGCCGAGAATCACCTGGCCGATGATTCCGCCGCGGCTGGCTGCGATTCCCAGAGGGATCCCGACGAGAATCGAAAGCAGCAACGAAAATCCCGCGAGCTCCAGATGACGCAGCGTCCAGCGTCGAAGCTTGTGCGGGAACGATTCGCCGGCGTTCGAACTCGCCGTCGTTCCTGCATCCGAGAAAAATAACGCAGCGGCGCGCGTATAATTTTTTGTCCGCTCCGCTTCCGCGTTGAGCCGGATCATACGCTTGGCGTCGAGCTGTCCTTCCAGGCCGCGCAAAACGGTCACGACGTTTGCAGGCAAGCTAAGCCGATAGAGAAAGACAGCTTTGTATTGCGGGAAGAATTGCAAATCGTCTTCGAGCACGACCAAATCGTTCTCGGCAATTTTCGCGTCGGTCGAGTACGCGTCCTTCACGTCGATCGATCCGTTGCGGAGCGCCTCGTATCCGAGCCCATGATCGATCCCGATGACGTTCGGCGGCGCCAACTGATATTTTTCCGCGAGTGGCCGCCAGCCATCCTGTCGATCCAGAAATTCGTGGGTGAGCCCGAACTTGAGCTCGGGATGCCTGCGCAGATCACTGATCGTGCGAATCGCCTGCTGTTCCGCCGCGACCCGGCGCATGACGAGCGCATAGGTATTGTTGAACCCCAGCTCTTCCGTCATGCCGACGCCGAATGTCGCCAGCTGCCGGCGCATTTCCGCGAGATCGATTGTCGGCGTTTTCAAAATTTCCTCCGCGATCGTGCCGGTGTATTCGGGATAGAGCGCGATTTGTTCGCCCTTCAAAGCCTGCCAGAGAATAATCGTGCCGCCCATTCCCTGGCGGTGGTCGGTCGTTAGGCCGGCGTTTTCCAGCGACCGCTTCGCGATCTCCGCGAGCACGTACGATTCGGTAAATTTTTTCGAGCCAATCAGGATGGGCTCGGCAAATGCGGAGGCAGTGAAGACCGCGATCAGCAGCGCCGAAAAGATTTTTTTCATAACGCGACGAGGCTGCGTTGGGCGTTGATAAAATCGGTGACGAAACTGCTTTCCGGTTTCGCGCGGAGATCGTTCAGAGTTCCGCGCTGAACGACCTTGCCTTCGCTCATGAGCACAATTTCGTCGCCTAGATAAGCCGCTTCAGCGAGATCGTGAGTAACGAGGATCGCGGTTTGGTTCAGGCGCGCGAAAATTTCTTTCAGATCTTTTTGAAGTGCGGCGCGGACGAGTGGGTCGAGGGCGCCGAGTGGCTCATCGAGAAGGAGCAGCTCGGGCGAGAGCATGAGGGCGCGCATCAGGCTGATGCGCTGGCGTTGGCCGCCGGACAATTCGACCGGAAAGCGATTGAGCGCATTTTCGGGGAAACGAGTGAGTGCGCACAGCTCCGACAGTCGCCGATTCATTTTCTCAGCGGGCCATTTCAGATGATTCGCCATGAGCAGAATATTTTTGCGGGCCGTGAGGTGAGGGAAGAGCCCGCCGTCTTGGATCACGTAGCCGATCCGCCGACGGAGATCGGAAATGTTCGCGGCGGTGACGGCGGCGCCGTTAAAATGAATGGTGCCGGTGTCGGGATCCAGAAGTCGAATGATGAGTCGCAACAGAGTAGATTTGCCGCAACCGCTCGGCCCGATCAGGACGGTGGTTTTGCCGCGGGCGAAATCGAGATCCGTGGGCTGCAGTGCGGTGGCGCCCTCGTATTTTTTGCTGACGCCGTTCAGTTCGACGAGCGCGTCCATTTGCGCTTCCTACTATTCCGCCACCGCGAAATGGAAAATGGCGAACCAGCGCTGCGGATCGGTCCAGACGCGCGAGGCTTCGCGGAATCCTGCGGACGCGGCGAGCCACGCAAAGCCCTCGACGGTGTGTTTGTAGGAAAATTCCGTGATGATTTTTTCGCCGTCGGCAAAAGCGAATTCCCGGCCGCCGACGTGGGCAGTCTGCGCGCCGTTGCTGACGAGATGCATTTCGATCCGGCCTTCGGTTTCATTGTAAACCGCGCGATGTTTCCAGCGCGCCAGGTCAAAATCCGCGCCAAGCTCGCGATT
>DATILK010000012.1:0-6549 GCA_035476555.1 Chthoniobacterales bacterium
ACGGCGTTGATGATGACGTTTTGAATGGCGCGCGTCATCTGGGTGGCGTCCCCGAGCAGCGTGCAAGCGTCTTCACATAAATCGGATTTCAACTCGACGCTGTTTTGAGCGGCCATCCCGGTCACACCTTTGACGACTTCGCGGACGATGCCCGACACAGAAATGGGTTTGTGCGGCGCCGCTTCAACGCTGCCGTAACTTTGCCACATCGTGAGCAGATCCCGACAGAGCCGGACATTTTGTTCGATGATCTGCAGCTCCTTCGCGGAGTTCGGAGTCTTCGAGCCGTTCTCCTTTTCCGATTGCTCGAGCTTTTTCGCGAGCAGCTGGACGTAACCCCAGACAATTGTGAGCGGGTTCCCGAGATCATGAACGAACTCCGCGGAGGCCTGACCTAACGAGGCGAGCCGTTCTTTCTGCGCGAGTTCCTTGAGCAAACGGCTGTTCAGCTCCTTGATTTCCTCGGCTGCGTTCAACCCAGTGCGTTGCACCCGCGTCCGCTCGACATTCCGGCTGATCACTTCGCGCATTTCGCGCGCATCAAATGGTTTGTTGATGTAATCGTTCGCCCCGAGCCGGAGCGCTTCCTGCGCCGTCTCGAGCGCGCCGAATCCGGTAAGCATGATGACAGCGACATGCGGATCGATTTCGCGAATTCGCCGCAGCCCCTCGATCCCGCTCGCGCCCGGCATCCGAATATCGGTGATAACGGCGTCCGGCTGTTTTTCCTTCAAAAGTTTGATGCCGGCGTCGACCGAATCTGCGGTATGAACCTGATAGTTCGGTTTGAGCAGCATGCGCAAACTCTCGCGCGGCCCCATTTCGTCATCGATGACGAGGACTTTGGGCAGATCGGAGGCAACAGCGGTCATAGTGGTGCGAAAAAGAAAGCTAAGGCTGTACCGCGCACAAGTTGTATAATGACGTGCCCCTCGCCCAAACGGCGTGGTCCGAAGTCTGAGACTTTTTCCGGTCTGCACAAGAAGCAACTTGTGAATAAGTCGAAAATTTGGTGAATAAGGTGGACATCGACCCCAAGAAAAATGTAATGACTGGATTTAGCGTAATCGCTAGAATGTCCACTTTGCCCTCCAAATCCGATTTCTTAATGAGATGAGAAGCATGTCACAACGCAATCGAGTCGTAGTCACCGGAATGGGAATTCTCGCTCCCAATGGGATCGGGATCGAAGCGTTCTGGGATTCGCTCGTGGCCGGGCGCAGTGGAGTCGGCCCCATCACCCATTTTGATGCCAGCGCGTTCAAGAGCCGGATCGCGGGAGAAGTGAAAGGATTTCAGCCGCTGGATTTCATCGACCCGAAGTTCAAACCGAAACGCATGGCGCGGCACACGCAGTTCGCTTTCGCGGCGATGAAAATGGCGCTGACCGACGCGGATTTCGACCCGTCGCAGCATTCAGTCGATCATCCCATTCCGGTGATGCTCGGCGTAAGCAGCACCGCGATGGAAATTCTCGAGGGCGGCTGGGAAGATCTTTCGCGACGCGGCCCTCGCGGGGTAAGTGCGGGAGTGGTCGACTGCCAGCCGCAGGCGGCAACCCAGGTGTTGACGATGGCGCTCGGAATTTCAGCGCGCGCGACGACAATCTCGTCGGCGTGTCCCTCCGGCCTGGATGCGATCGCATCGGCTGCGACGATGATTCGCCACGGCGAAGCGGATGTCGCGGTAGCCGGTGGAACGGATGCAACCATCACTCCCTTGTCGATGGCGAGTTTCGCCACGGCGGGGTTGAGCTCGACGCGCAATTCCGATCCGGAACGGGCGAGCCGGCCCTTCGATCTGCAACGTGATTCGGGAGTAATTTCGGAAGGCGCCGGTATTGTCGTCCTCGAAAATTATGAAAGCGCGATCGCGCGGGGAGCCACGCCGTATTTGGAAATCACCGGGTATGGCACGCAGGGTGATGATTACGCCAGTGGTGAACTATTCGGATTGGGACAAACGATGCGAGCGGCGTTGAACACCGCGGGCAAAACGGTGGAAGACATCGACTACATCTGTGCCTATGGCCCCGGCCATCCGGCGCTGGACATTGTCGAGACCGACATGGTCAAACGGGTGTTCGGCCGGCGCGCCTACAATATCCCGATCAGTTCAATAAAAGGCGTGACCGGCAACGCGCTTTCTGCAGCGGGGCCGCACCAGGTCATCACGTGCGGTTTATGCTTTAAGCACAACATCATCCCGCCGACCGCCAATTACGAAGTGTCCGACCCGCGCTGCGACCTCGACTACGTGCCGGGCCGTTTCCGGAATCGCCGGATCAATACCGCGCTGATCAATGTGCGCGGCCTGGGCGGCGGCAATAGCAGTATGGTGGTGGAACGCGTTCAAGAATGAACGCCGGCAATATCTCCCTCTGGCTCGCCCTCTCGATTCAGCTCGGGCTGGGGCTAGCCGTTTACCGCGCTAACTCGCGCAATCACGCGAACCAGAGCTTTCTTATTCTTTCCTTTTTCATTTCCGCGTGGCTGTTGTCCCTGCGGCTCGCGTTCGACGCGTCCGCTCCGTCGCAAGCGGAACTGTGGATCCGCAACGCATGGGCCGGCGGAGTCCTGATGATCAATGGCTTCAATCTGCTCCGGCTTGGAATTCTTTGTCGCGACAGTGGTTGGAAGGCAATCGGAAAAAGAAGTGTCTGGTTCCTTATTCCGAGCCTGATCGCGATCGGCGTTTGTTACACGCCGTTTTTTCTGCGAGGGGCGGTGATTCGGCGGGAAAGCGGCCATGAATTAATCCCGCTGCCCAATTATGGGCCTCTCTTTCCGATCTTTGACGTCTTGGTCGGCTGTTCGGTGATCGCTTTGATCGCTCTCTACATTCGCGATTTGCGGCGGACTGCTGGTGTCCAAAAAGTCGAATTCCAATTTATTATCCTCGGTGGGATCGCCCTCGCCCTTCTCATCGCCTCGACGTCATTCGTCGATCGCGCGATTGCGATGCAGGTCGCGCCCTTTCGGATCGTCGTTTTCAGTTTGATCATCGCGTATGGCATTGCGACCCGGAAACTCATGGATGTCGGATTTTTCTTCCGGCGGATCATGTCCTACGCGGTCCTCACGGCTTATTTGCTCGCGATCTATGGATTGGTTTGGTGGCTGGTTTCAACCGCCTCCAAGCCTGTCTTTCCGAGCGAAAGTCGGACTGTGGCCCATCTAGCGGCCGCGCTCGCCGTAGCGTTTGCCATGGCGCCGGCCCGCGGAATTTCCCAGCGTTTTGCCGACCGCCTGTTTATCGGTTCGCGCGGCATGGATTTCCAATCGACCATGAGCCAGGCGGCGGGGATTTTGAAATCTGTCACCACCCTCCAGGATTTACTCGATCGCTTTGCCAAAACCATTGGTGAAGCCGTCGGAACCGATCGCGTTTTCATTCTGCTGCCTGAGAAGGAGGCTTACGCGCAGCATTATCCGGCGGTTTCGCAGGATTCCGAAGGCGAATCCCTTCAGCTGAATCGAAACGATCCCATGATCTCCTACCTCCAGACCAACCAGGAAGTGCTCGTGCTCGACGAACTCCATCGCATTCGCATGACGCCGGAGCTGGAGCAGGCGGCCGACGAGATGGCGCAACTCAAGACCGCGGTCGCGCTGGGTATTTTTTCGCGGCAGCATCTGGCCGGCGTGATGCTGCTGGGGCCACGCCTCTCCGGACGGATTTATGGCGCAGTCGAGCAGAACGCGTTGCAGGTGTTGTGCGGACAGCTCGCGGTGGCAATCGATAACGCGCAGCTTTTCACTGAAGTCGAAAACGCGCGCATCTACAACCAGACGCTGCTGGAAAACCTGACGACGGGCGTGATCGCGGCCGGGGCCGATGAGCGGGTGACGGTATTTAATAATGAAGCCGGCCAAATTACCGGACTGAGCCCGCGCGACATCATCGATCATTCGCTGGACCGATTGCCGCCACGGTTGCGCGAGATTTTGTGCGAAACACTTCGAACGGGCGAACGCCAGGAAGACAGCGAACTGGTGGTACCCTTTGGCGATCACAACGCCGTAGTGCGCGCGAGCAGCTCGATCTTTCACGGCCAGGAGGGGGAAATGCTCGGCGCGCTCGTCGTTCTAACTGACATAACCGCGCTGAAGCGTTTGGAATTGCAGATTCGGCGCAGCGACCGGCTCGCCAGTCTCGGCACGCTCTCCGCCGGCATGGCGCATGAAATCAAAAACCCCCTCGTCTCGATCAAAACATTCGCGCAGCTTTTGCCGGAACGTTACCAGGACTCCGATTTCCGCGACACGTTCTCGAACCTGATCGGACATGAGATCGACCGGATCGATTCTCTCGTGAACCAGCTCCTGCGGTTTGCTCGCCCGGCGAAACCGGTTCTGAGGCCGATGCACGTTCACGACGTGCTGGAAAAATCGCTGCAGCTCGTCGGCCACCGCCTTTACCAAAAGGAAATCAAATTGACTCGTTCCTGGGAGGCCGATGTGGATACTATCCGCGCCGATGCCGACCAGCTCGAACAAGTGTTCCTCAATTTTTTCCTCAACGCGATGGACGCAATGAATCGTGGCGGCGAATTGGCCGTGACGACGGAGATTCACGCCGCGACGGAATGGGTGAGGGCGATCTCGGGAACCAACGGCGACTCCCATGAGATTTTGCGAGTGAGTATTTGTGACGACGGCGAAGGCATTCGCAAGGAAGATATCCCGCACGTGTTCGATCCATTTTTTACCACGAAGGATTACGGCACCGGCCTCGGATTATCTGTCGTCCACGGCATCATCCAGGAGCACGGCGGGCAGATCGAAGTCGAGAGTGAACTCAAGAAAGGAACGGCGTTTCATATTCTTTTGCCCTTGGTTCGGTTTGCCCAGGGGGTAGCCGCCGCATGACTCCATCACCCCCCATATGCATCCTCTATTCGCAGGATGCCGATCTGGTCCGCCGCGTGAAGGCTTTCCTCAGCGCGCTGGCCCAGCTTCGTCATGTCAGTTCGCCAGACCGGCTCGATGCCGTTCTCCAACAAAACAGCCCGGCCATTCTCGTGCTCGACCTGCGTGCAAAAGAAGCGCGCGATTTGCTCGAACAAATCCAGGCGGCGTTACCCGAGATTTTGGTGATCGCGCTGGGGACGTTGCGCTCCGAACCGCTCCGGGAAGTCGAAAATTCCGGCGTCTATGCGGCGGAAGATTTACAAATCGATCGGCGGCGATTGCAGGGCCTGGTGACCCGCGGGTTCGATCATCTGCGCGTGTTGCAGGAGAATCGGGATTTGCGGGAACACGCGATAACACCGTATGCGCAGCCGGAACCGGCGCGCCGCTCGGAATTATCTTTGGAACGTCGCGAGCCGGCGATGCCGCTCCTGCGTTTTCCACGCGTCTTCCGCCGGTTCGACAACGTTGAAGCGCTGCTGGCCAACCTGGTGGAAAGCGTGGCCGACGCCACCAGCATCGCCCGCGTCGGGATTTTTTCCAAAATCAGGCAAAGTGATCGTTACCGGCTGCGAGCCGGGGTCCGCTGCCTGCCCGAAACGTACGAGATCGAATACGGCGAACGTGACGCGCTCGTCCGCTGGTTCGAGCTCCACGCGCATTTGATTTCGCGCGCGAACCTGCCGCACGTCGATCCGGCCCAGCGAGCCATCATGCGCCGGGCGCTCGATATGTTCGCGGCTGAGGTGATCGTTCCGCTTCACGCCGGCGGGCGCATTATTGGCTGGATCTTTTTCGGCCACCGCGTCACGGGCGAGCGATTTGACTCGAGCGATCTCGAAGGATTGATGGCGCTGGCGGAACACGTCGCGACCGTTCTGGAAAACGCGCTCCTCAACGAAGAGGTGACCGTTCAAAAAACGCTCGCCGAAACGCTGCTGAAATCGATTCCGCCGGGTATCGTCGCCACCGATGAGGAAGCGAACATTCGCTGGTTCAATCCGACGGCGGAACAAATTCTCGGCGTGGACGCGGGCGACGCGTTGAACCAGCCAGTCGAAGCCGTCGGCGGCAAGCTCGCGGCTTTTCTGCGGGAAACACTCGAGACCCCCGAAACTCTTCCGGCGCGGCAATGGATCGATCCAAATACGCGCCGATCGCTTTCCGTCGAAACGCGGCGGTTAGTCGACCAGAAAACCGCTCTCGGCGCGGTCGCTGTCGTCCACGATTTGACGGCCGAAGATAATTTGCGGCAGAAGCAAGACCTCGTGGACCGAGCCGCGTTCTGGACCGATCTCGCCGCGAGCATGTCGCACGAAATTCGAAATCCGCTCGTCGCCATCAAGACCTTTGCGCAATTGTTGCCGGAACGCTTCGAAGACCCGGATTTTCGAAAGGATTTCAACGAAATCGTTGTTCAGGAAATCGACCGGCTCGACAAGATCATCACCCAGATCAATAACTTTGCGCATCCGTCGGAGCTGGTGATGAAGCCAGTGGACGTTCGCTCTTCCGTCAAGAAAGCAATCGAGCTGGCGAAGACGCGCGTCACGAAGAACGGCGTCGCCATCGACACAACGTTGCCTAACGACCTGCCGCGAGTGCTCGGGGACGAGAACGCCCTCGCGGAAGCATT
>DATILK010000013.1:0-4653 GCA_035476555.1 Chthoniobacterales bacterium
CGACCTTGATCCGGATGGCGCTTTTGACGCCAAAGATCTGAACCTGCGAGACACCCGGCAGAATGTTGATCCGCTGCTGGACCTGCGAGGTCGCATACTTGTAAAGCTCGCCGTCGCTCAGCGTATCGCTGGTCAGCGCGATATACATGACCGGCTGATCGTTCGGATTCGATTTCTGAAATTGCGGCGGTTGCGGCAGGTCGTTAGGCAACTGCCCGCTGGCGCGCTGGATTGCGGCCTGCACGTCGGTGGACGCGTCGATGATGCTTTTATCGAGATCGAACTGAAGAGTGATGTTGGTCGAACCCTGGGTGCTAGAGCTCGTGGAGAGCGTCAGGCCCGGAATTTGGGTGAACTGTTTCTCGAGCGGCGTGGCGATCGTGTTCGCCATCGTTTCCGGATTCGCGCCGGGATAATTGGCCGATACCGAGATAACAGGATAATCGACGGCCGGCAGGTCGTTAACCGCGAGCAGTTTGAAAGTCAGGATTCCGAAAACAATCAGCGACGCCGTCAACAGCATCGTCATGACTGGCCGTTGAATGAATGGCTTCGAAAGACCGGAAGAAAACTGGACGAGCTTGCCGGCCGGCGTTTTCTCGCCGGGAACATCATCGCGATGCTCGCCCGGTTCGGCGGGTGGCGCAGTGCGCTCGTCGTGATCGCTCATCGTCGATTAACGAGTTGCGCTACCCGCGGAGGAGGAGCCGGCCTTTTCGCCATCGTTCGGACCGCCCGGCCGCGGATTCACTTTCATCCCCGGCGACAATTGCAACTGGCCGGAAGTAACAACCATTTCGCCGGGCTGCACGCCATCGGTAATAACGGTGAGGTCGCCCTGCGTTTGACCGGGTTTCACCTGTCGCAACTCCAGCGTGGAATCCGACTTCACGACAAAGAGGTACGGTCCGTTTTGTCCGATCTGGACAGCGGTGCTCGGGACGAGCTTGGCGTCTTTCAAGAGGTCGAGAATCAGGCGCACCTTCACGAATTGCGCGGGCCAAAGCGCGCGGTCGGAATTCGGCGTTACCCCGCGTAGCTTCACGGTGCCGGCCCCGGGCTGGACGGCGTTGTCGATGAAATAGAGCGAGCCGGAACGCGGCTCGACGTTGTCGTCCTGAGCATCGGTCACCACCTTGAGGTTGGGATTGGTCAGGTACCGCCTAACGAGTGGCAGGTCATTCTCGGCCACAGTGAAGTCGGTGTAGATCGGGTCCATTCCCATGATCATGAGCAACGGCGTGCTGCCGGGTCCCACGACATTCCCGATATCGACGTTGCGCAAGCCGGCCCGGCCATCGATCGGCGATCGGATGTAGCAACGATCGAGGTTCACCTGCGCGGCTGCGACAGCGGCTTCGGATCGGCGCTGATTGGCCTGCGCCGTATCCCAATCCTGGCTGGCAGTCACATTCTTGGCTTTTAACTCGGCCTGTCGTTTGAACGTCGCCTGATTCAACGCCAAATCTGCCTGGGCCGAGGCGAGAGCTGCTTCGTACGGTTTCGGATCGATTAGGAAAAGCAGATCGCCCTTCTTCACGTCGGCGCCGTCCTTGAATTCGCGAAAAACAATTTGCCCGCTAACCTGCGCCTGGATCTGGACTGTTTCGTACGCGGCCGTACTGCCGATCTCATCAAGGTAAAGCGGCACGTCTTGCGTGCTAACTTTCGCCGTCACGACTGGGCGCGGTCCAGGCGGCGCGCTTTGCTTGGGACGATTTGCGACCGTTCGCAAAGTCAGCAGCAAAGCAATCAGGACAAGGAAGCCGCCGCCCCAGTAGAGCTTTTTGCGCCCGAAGCGGTGCTCGAGCTTTTCGACTGCGTCGCGCGTGAGAACAGTGGCTTTGGCCATCGTCGTCATGACAAACCGTTGGATTTCGTTAGGCCGGAGTGACCATTGCGCGCGCCATTCGCCGGTCGTTCCGCCCTTTCCCTTATTTTCGAAAGCACTCTAATACAGGTCTGCAGATCGCGCCGCGAAATATCTTCGATCAATTCGGCGCGCAAATCGTGAGCGGCGTTAAAAATCTTTTCGAGAACGGACTTCGAGCGGCGCTGAAGGTGAACGGTCTTGCAACGGCGATCCTCCTCAGAGTCGCGGCGCTCCACCCAACCGTCGCTTTCCAAACGATCGAGTAAGCCCGCCAGGGTAGCGCCTTCGATTCCCATTCGCTCCGCGATCTCTTTCTGGGTGAGTTTGTTCCCGCCCTGCGAGAGATGCATCAGCGTCCGCCATTTTCCCTGGCTCAGACCGAGCGGGCGCAAACGCTGGTCGAGCTTCGTCCGCCAGGCGCGCGCCGTCCCGAAGAGGACAAGGCCGAGTTCGTTGATGTTGGAAGGAGGCATGGCCGGGAAATTGGTTAGCGTGCTAACGAATCCGGATTCGACGCGATGTCAAAAACTATTGGTCCCCTACCCTGGCCAGGATCACCTTGTGGTTTCGGTAGTCGGTGAACGGTTTCATCAGTTGCAGCCGCAAGGGAAGCCAGCGCTGACTTTCCACTAGTTCTCGCTCGCGTTCCCCCTGGACCAGCAAATACCGGGCGGTCAGCGGCACGTCGTCGAGACGGCTGACGTAAATCAAATGCGACTGCACATAGAAAAGAAACGGCTGATAATCTGGATCGACGGCGTAAAGCGTCTCGCCATTTGGCACGAGCCGGTCGATCTCTTGCGCGATGGGTTTCACTTTTGAACGGAGTTGCAAAACGGGAACGATCGCCGCCGCATAGACGCACAACAGAAGGCTCGCCACGATTGCAGTCCCGATCACGAAACGCTGACGGCTCGTGGTCGACCAGATTTTCGTGCGCCACCGAACTTCGGGCGCGGACAACATCATGGCCATCAGCCAGCATGCCGGAACAAGCGCCGGCATCGAGTAACGTGGCAGGCCACCGGGGAGGAGATTCACCACCAGAAAAGGCAGAGCAGTTCCCCAGCATAATCCGCGCGCCAAATTGCGATCGGCATTCGAGCTCCACATTGTCCGCCGAACGAGCGGCAACAAAAGTGTCCACGGCAGAAAATAGGCGAGGCCGCGGGGAATATTCATCAGCCAGCTGCCGAGCTTAAAATCGTCGCCGGTAAAACGGCCGGTCAATTGCACGGCCCAGTTTTGCCCCACGCTGGCGCTCGACATTGTGCGCCAGTAGGGAATTGCCCAGGCCGCGAAAATACCCAGCATTATGAGCAGGCCGGTGAAATGTTTGATGCTGATCAGCTGGCGAAGTTCTCCGTCAAAAAGAAGGACCGCGACGACGACCGAATAGAAAAAGAAAAGGTGGACGGGGCCCTTGGCCAATATTCCGAGGCCGAGAAAAATCCACGGGACGGTCCAGGTAAGCCAGCTGGACCTCCGTTGCTTCCACCAACTCAACCACAAGATAAAGGCGAGTCCGAAGAGCGCGACGTAAAGCGCTTCGATCTCGATGAGCCGGCCTTTTTCAATCATGCCGGCGTTGGCCAGCCAGATAAGAGCGGCGAAGAGTGATCCGTTTGGGCCAAGAGCGGCACGGGCTACCGTTAGAAAAGCGATTGCGACTAAAAGGACGGAAAGGACCGATGGCAGACGTGCCGTCCATTCGTTGCTCACGCCGGTTAACTTGAATGAGGCCGCCACCAACCAGTTCACGAGCGGCGGCTTGCGGAAGTACGGTTCGCTTCCGACCTGGGGCACGAGATAATTGCCGGTCTCGAGCATGGTCACCGCGGGCAAAATCCGCCGGCCTTCCTCGCCCTTGATTTCGAGCGAACCCAAGCCCGGCAAATAAATCGCCGCCCAGCAGGCGATAACGAGACAGAACGAAGCGGTGCGGGACATCTCAGCGCCCATTGTTCAACCGCCATCTTTCGCGGGTCAACCTCCGCTTGACGAAATGCCTGTGGAAAATTAGGTTGAGCGCCTAGTCCGCGCTGGAAGGAGTGGGAGCTACAGTCCCACTCTTTTTAGTCTGCGGGCTACGTGTTTTATGAACGCCGAGTTTATTGCCATGCTGGATTACCTGGAGCGCGAGCGCGGGATCAAACGCGAGGTCCTGCTCGAGGCGGTCTCCAACGCGCTCCTTTCAGCCTCGAAGAAAAGTGTCAGCGCGTCCCGCGAATTACGCATCGATATTAACCCGAAGACCGGTGAAATCCGCGCGCTCGCCAAGTTGCTGGTGGTCGATGACGTCACGAATCCGGCCGACGAAATTTCGCTGACCAAGGCGCGCAAGATCGACCCGAACGCAGCGGTAGGCGGCGAAGTGGAAGTCGAAGTCACGCCGAAAAATTTCGGACGCATCGCAGCCCAGACCGCCAAGCAGGCGATGATGCAGCGTATTCGCCAGGTCGAGAAGGAAATGATTTACGAGGAGTTCAAGGACCGCGCGGGCGAGATCGTCAGCGGCACGGTCCGCCGGTTCGATCGTTCCGACGTGATCCTCGATCTCGGAAAATTTGAGGCGGTCATGCCGCAACGAGAGCGCGTGGTGGTGGAAGACTACAACGTTGGCGATCGGTTGCGCGCCTACGTGGTCGCGGTTGAGAACGGAATCCGCGGGCCGGAAATTATCGTTTCGCGCAGTCATCCGAATTTCGTTCGCCGTTTGTTCGAGCTGGAAGTCAGCGAGATCAACGACGGCACCGTCGAGATCCGGGGGATCGCGCGAG
>DATILK010000014.1:0-3470 GCA_035476555.1 Chthoniobacterales bacterium
TCTTCTCATTCCGCGACACCGAAGACCTCCCGAAGAATATCTGTTCGGCGCGCGGGAGTCATGTCGCCGTAGCGAGACTCATAGTCGTATCTTAATTCGTCCACTTGCGCCGAAATATCCTCGAATGGAACTCCGATGTTATGAGAGTCGATTTCTTCATGGCGCCTCAACTCGATCAAGAGAACCTGACCCTGTCCGCATAAAAGGGAAGTAAACGCCTTGTGATATTCCACATCCCGAGGGGCAGGTTCTGAGAGGAGAAATTTCCGCTCTTCGATCCTGCGAAAAATTCGCAGCGCCAGAATCCATGCATTGACACGGAAAAGCAGATGGGAGCGACGCGCTGCGATTTCTTCTTCGACTTCGTCGATTAGAATTTTTACCGCAACCCAATCGGGACTCTCCGGATTGTAATTTAGAAGTTCCCCTTGCGCGGGGGATGCAGTCGCCATTGCGGCGCAATGTAGCCAGTTCGTTGTTTCACGTCAAACGTTCAATTGAACATGATATAATTGTAAGATACTAAACCACTGCCGAGACTTGCCACGGGTTCGGTCTTCCACTCATAATCCCCGCCGTCAGGAGGACCTTATGAATACTGGAACCCGAATATTTCTCGCCGGCCTGCTAGGGGCGATCGCGATGTTTGCCTGGACTTCAATCGCCCACATGGCTTTGCCGCTCGGCGAAGCCGGCGTCCAAAGCACGATGGACGACGAGGCGCTGCTCTCCGCGCTGAAATCGAACGTGAAGGACAGGGACGGCCTTTACATTTATCCGTCGATGGGACTCGCGCCCGATGCCACCCATGCCCAGCGACAGGAAGCGATGAAATCGTACGAAGCGAAGCTGGAGAAAAATCCGTCTGGCTTTTTCATTTATCACCCAGCCGGTTCGCGTCCGATGAACATGGGGAAATATTTGACCGTCGAGTTCGTGACGGAGCTTCTTGAAGCGCTGATCGCCGTGTGGTTGCTCGCGCAATCCCGCATCTTGAGCTTCGGCGGCCGGGTCGGGTTCGTGACCGCCGCCGGCATTATGGCCGCAATCGCGACAAACATTTCCTACTGGAACTGGTGGGGATTCCCCGGGAATTACACTGCCGCTTATGTCCTCATCAAAGTCGTCGGTTATTTCCTTGTCGGCATCGTAGCGGCGATTATGTTTCGTCGAGTAACGGCGTAGCGCGGCCCCGCGGCTCCGCAGATCAAACTAAACTAATCACAGTTATCAGGCGGGCGGCCTCACGCCGGCTTGATCGCCATTTCACATCCTGTTTATGCGCCTGAAATCTCTTCTTTCATTCGTCATCGTGCTCGTGCTCTTGCTCGTGCTCGATAGTTCGGCAACCGCCCAAAACCTGCCCAACACAACGCGACTCCTCCGTTTCCCGACAACCAACGGCTCGCAAATCGTCTTCTGTTACGCGGGCGAGCTTTACACCGTCGGCAAGGAAGGTGGAATCGCCCGCCGCCTAACGAGTGGTCCGGGTTACACTTCCTTCCCGCGTTTTTCTGGCGACGGAAAACAGCTCGCGTTCACTTCACAGTACGATGGCAACACTGAAGTCTATGTGATGCCCGCTGAAGGCGGCGAACCGAAGCGAATCACGACGACAACCACGGTCGGGCGCGACGATGTCTCTGACCGGATGGGGCCGAACAACATCGTGATGACCTGGGAAAACACGAAGCCCCTCGTCGTTTTCCGATCGCGGATGCACACCTTCAACTCTTTCATCGGCGAGCTCTACACCGCGAGCCTCGATGGCGAGCTGCCGCAGCAGTTGCCAGTGCCGCGCGGCGGGTTCGCTTCTTTTTCGCCCGACGATTCGAAGATGGTTTACAACCGCGTCTTCCGCGAGTTCCGCACCTGGAAACATTATCGCGGCGGCATGGCCGACGACGTCTGGCTTTTCGATTTCAAGACGGGCCAGGTCACGAACCTGACCAATGATCCTTCGCAGGACATCTGCCCGATGTGGGGGCCGGATAACCGGATCTATTTCGCTTCGGATCGGGACGGCCGGATGAATTTGTTCTCGACCGATCTCAGCGGGAAAGACACGAAGCAGCTCACCAACTTCAAGGATTACGACATCAAGTTTCCGTCGATCGGGAAAGACGCGATCGTGTTCGAGCAGGCGGGTTACATCTGGCGTTACGACTTGGCGAGCGGGCAATCGGCCGTGGTGCCGATCGATATCAAGGAGGATTTCGCATCCGGCCGTTCGGCGATGGTGGACGCATCGAAGCATATCGAGTCCGTCAGCCCGGGGCCGGATGGCCAGCGCGTGATTGCGGTCGCGCGCGGCGACTTGTTCTCGGTCCCCGGAAAAGACGGGACGCCGCGGAATTTGACCAGGACTTCGAACGCGCACGAACGCGACGCCGTTTGGTCGCCCGATGGAAAATGGATCGCGTATAATTCGGACGCGACAGGCGAGAACGAGCTCTATGTCCGTTCGCAGGACGGCAAAGGCGAGCCGACGCAATTAACCAGCAACGCGGATACCTACTTCTACGCCGCGATCTGGTCGCCAGATAGCAAGAAGCTGATGTGGAGCGATCGCAAGCAACGGCTGCGCACACTCGATGTGGCGAGCAAAGCGGTGGCCGAGATCGTGCAAAGCAAGGAATCGGAAATTCGCGGCTACGATTGGTCGCCGGACAGCCAATGGATCGCGTACTCGATCCAGGAAGAGAACGGCGGCGACCGCGTTTACCTGTATTCGGTGGCCGACAAGAAGGCGACGCCGGTCACCGACGAATGGTATTCGGCCGATAACGCGACCTTCAGTGATGACGGCAAATATCTTTTGCTAACGTCCGGTCGCGATTTCAAACCGCTCTTCGACCAAACTGATTTTGGAAATATCTATCGGGACCTGGAGCGCGTTTACCTCGTTACCTTGTCCAAGGACACTGAGAATCCTCTCGGACCGCGCAGCGACGAAGTCGGCAAGAAGAAGGAAAAAGAGAAATCCGACGACAAGGATAAAGATAAGGGCAAGGACGCCGACAAAGACAAAGCGAAGCCGGACAAGAAACCCGGCGAAGACGCAAAGAAGGACGACAACAAGGACAAAGAGCCGCCGGCCAAGAAGCCGGTAACCGTGAAGATCGACCTCGATGGGATTCACGATCGTCTGGTCGCGCTCGATATTCCTTCGGCGAATTACTCGAACCTCCGGATGGTTAACGACCGCGTCTTCTATATGCGGCGCACCGTCGCGGACGATCGCAGCAGCGACGACGACGACGGCGGTCCGGACAGCCGTCGCTATCATCTCTGCTCATACAGTCTTGAAGACCGCAAGGAAACGGTGCACGGCGACGTGAGCAATTTCGAGATCACTCACGACGGCAAAAAGATGCTGGTGAAGGTCGGCAAGGAATACGCCGTGATCGATCTGCCGAAGGACAAGATCGAACTCAAGGACGACAAAGCCGGAAAGGATTTCCGTTTAA
>DATILK010000015.1:0-3769 GCA_035476555.1 Chthoniobacterales bacterium
TGATTCATCCGTTCGAAAACGAAAACGTGATGGCGGGGCAGGGAACCCTCGCGATCGAATTGCTGGAGGACGTGCCCGATCTCGATCTGATTCTTTGTCCGGTTGGCGGCGGCGGCGTCCTTTCCGGCACAGCGGTTGCGGCAAAAAGTTTGCGGCCAGGCATCAAGGTCATCGCGACGGAGCCTGCGGGCGCGGACGATGCCGCGCAATCGTTCCACGAGCATCGGCTCGTTCATCAGGAACAGAAAAATACCATCGCGGACGGGCTTCGGACCGATCTCGGCGCGCCGAACTTTGCGCTGATCGAGCGCTACGTGGACGACGTCGTTACGGTCAGCGATGAAGGAATCGTTGCCGCGATGCGCGCGATTTGGGAGACAATGAAGATTGTAGTCGAACCGTCCGGAGCGATTCCCTACGGCGCACTCCTCGAGGAGAAAGTGGATTGCCGCGCGAAGCGCGTCGGCATTGTGCTGACCGGCGGCAACGTCGATCTCGATTCGCTGCCTTGGATGAAATTTTGAGTCGCTTCTCCCGCGATCGGGTCGCTATTCTCGCGCGACTGTTAACCAACCACTCCAATGCTTAAGTCTATTGTCGCGATCATCGTCAGTTACATCGCCATGTTCGTTATCTTCATGGCGATTTTTACCTGCCTCTATTTCGTGCTGGGCGTGGAGCGCGTTTTCCAGGCCGACAGTTACGAGGTCTCGATGCTGTGGATCGCTCTCACGCTTGTGATTGGTTTCGTCGTTTCGATGTTCTCGGGTTACCTGTGCGCGGCGATCAGCAACAGCTGGCGCACTTGCCAGGTGTTCGCGCTTATCGTTTTTGTGCTTGCGCTGATTCAATGCTTCTCGGCGGTCCGCCGGATTAACCCCGATGCGCCGAATACGCGGGCGGGCGAAGTGGGAATGTTCGACGCCATGAGCCTCGCGGTTACGCCGATGTGGCTGCATTTCGCGAATCCGATAATCAGCGGCGCGGCTGTCCTCATCGGCGCGCGCCTGAAACGGCGCGACGCGGCGTGACAAAATTCGGGCACGTCGACGAATATCTGGCGGTCGGGCAAGAGGCCGGAGCGTCCGACATTCATCTTGGCGTCAGCGCTCCGCCGATCTGGCGGGTCCACGGGATTCTCCAACCGATCTGGCCGGACGCGCCGAAGCTGACCAGCGACGAAACCGCGGAACTCGCTGAAAAATTTCTGACCAACGCGCAGAAGATTCAGCTCAACGAACGCGGCGACGCGGACTTTGCCTACGCGAACTCATTCGGTCGTTTTCGCACCAGCGTCGTCCGCCAGCGGCTCGGGATCGACCTGGTGTTTCGAATCATCAACACCCAGGTGCGGACCATGGATGACCTCGGGTTGCCGGAGAGCTTGAAGCTGCTCACGCGTTACCAGAACGGTTTGATCCTCGTGACTGGGTCTGTCGGCAGCGGTAAATCGACGACGCTCGCTGCTCTCGTCGAGCAGGTGAACATCGAGCGACGCGAGCACATCATCACATTGGAGGACCCGATCGAGTACATTTTCGAACCAAAAGGCTGTCACATCACCCAGCGCGAAGTGCACACCCACACGCGCTCGTTCAGCGCGGCACTTCGCGGCGCGCTTCGTGAAGATCCAGACGTAATCATGGTCGGGGAGATGCGCGATTTGGAAACGATCTCGCTCGCCATCACCGCGGCGGAGACCGGCCATCTGGTTTTAGGAACGCTTCACACTGGAAATGCATCGCGGACCCTCGACCGGCTTCTCGATGTTTTTCCCGTCGATCAACAGGAACAAATCCGAATCATGGTGAGCGAATCGCTCCGCGGAATTATCAGCCAGCAACTGGTCCCACGCGCTGACGGCAAAGGCCGTGTGCTGGCGCTGGAAACGCTGACGAACACGCCCGCGGTCGCCAACGTCATTCGCGAAGCGAAAACCTACATGCTGCCGGGCATCATCCAGACCGGCAAAAAGCAGGGAATGCAATTGATGGACGACGCGTTGACCGCGCTCCGCGACCGCGGATTGATTAGCGCTGAAGAAGCCAATGCGCGGATGGAACAAAAGGCCACTCGCGTTTAGCTATGGCGTACATCGATCAATTCCTTTCTGTCATCGTCGAGCAGAACGGATCCGACCTGCACATTGGCGAAGGGCAACCGCCGAAAATGCGCCGCCACGGTGATGTCATGCCGATCCGTGACGAACCGGTCACGCGCGATGAGGCAGCCGGAATGTTGAGCGAGATTTGCGGTGCGCAAAGCTGGGAGCTTTTCGAAGAACGCGGCGACCTCGATTTCGCCTACGAGATGGATGAACGGTCGCGGTTCCGCTGCAATTTCCTCAAGCAGGCCAACGGCTACGGCGCCGTCTTTCGTTTGATCCCCACCAAAATCGCGACGCTGGATCAGCTCGGCATCCCGGCCGTGGTAAAAAAATTCGGACACTTGCGCGGGGGCCTGGTTCTCGTCACCGGGCCGACTGGTTCGGGAAAATCGACGACCCTGGCGGCGTTGATCGATTACATTAACGAGAACTTTTCGCGGCACATCGTGACCGTTGAAGAACCGATCGAGTTCGTGCACGTCAACAAGCGCAGCATCATTACCCAGCGTGAAGTGCCGGTGGATTGCATTTCGTTTCCGGACGGATTGAAGGCGGCGCTTCGGCAAGACGCGGACATTGTGCTCGTCGGGGAAATGCGCGACCTGGAAACGATCTCGCTGGCGCTCACCGCGGCCGAGACCGGGCTGCTCGTGTTCGGAACACTCCACACGAACAACGCCCGGAAAACGATCGACCGCATGGTCGACGTCTTTCCCGCGAACAAACAGGCGCAAGCGCGGACGATGCTGGCGAATTCGCTGCGCGGTGTGCTCGCGCAGTTACTCCTGAAGAAAGCCGACGGATCGGGACGCCTGGCGGTGAACGAAATCCTGATCGCAAGCCCGGCAGTGTCCGCCATCATTCGCGAAGGTGCGACTCAGAAATTACAGGATGTGATCGTGGCCGGAAAAGGGCAGGGAATGCAATTCATGGATGACGCGACCTACGCCCTGCTCGAGAAAGGCGCGGTCTCGCCCCACGAAGCATTCATGAAAGCGATCGACAAGAGTCGGTTCAAATCATTTTTGCCCGCGGACGAAGAGGGTCTGGGCAATTCCGCCGGCGCCACGCCCGACGACGTGAAGCGGGCGCCAGGCGATTTCGTGAAACCCAAAGATCGCCGTCGTTAGCGCCACCGGCAAAAACGTCGAAGGCAGGCTTTCGCTTGCCTTCGGCGTTTCACGGAATTGAGGGAGCGGTCGTCTTAATTATACGGAGACCAGAAGGACGCGTCGGTCACGTCGGAAAGGGCGGTCTTGCTTGTGGATGGGACTTGCGGAAGCGTGTCGACCGTCTGCGGGCCGTAATCCGCGCCAAGGATGTCCTTGCCCGATGAATAAAGAACCGTGTCCTTCTTGAGATAGTTCGTCCAATCGGTAATGGCCACGGGGTCACCGCTCTTCTTGCTGGTTTCGATCGCGTATTGGTCGACGGCAGAGTCGATCAGTCGAAGATCGTTGATGATCCGGCTGGCCTGCGAGCGTTTGCGGGCGCGAAGGAAGCCGGGCACCGCGATGGCCGCCAGCAATGCGATGATGGCCACGACAATCATGATTTCGACCAGGGTAAAGCCGGTTCGACGCGATCTGAGATTCATTTTCATGTTCCGGAGATGAAGCAACGCGTATGCCAAAATATCGATGGCCGATATATTGTTCGCAA
>DATILK010000016.1:0-12162 GCA_035476555.1 Chthoniobacterales bacterium
GCGGTCCTTAATTGTATCGGCGGTGACGTCGAGCCAGATCGCAAGATCCAGCGGCGTGTGATGCCGCTGCAAGATTCCATGCAATGCGTCGGCCTGCGGGATCGTGCGCGGAAAACCGTCGAACACAAAACCCTGCGCGCCGTGGAGCCGCACCCAATCTTCGATCAGTTCGATGATGATCTTGTCCGGCACGAGCTCGCCGTGCTTCGTTTTTTCCGCGGTCTCAATCCCGAGGAGTGTCCCTAGTTCTACTTCCCGCCGCAGGATCGCGCCCGTCGATGTCACCGGAATTCCAAAGTGCCGCGTAATCATTTCCGCCTGCGTTCCTTTTCCGGAACCGGGCGCGCCGAGGAGCACGAGTCGCTTTTTCACTTAGCGTCCGTAGAGGAAAAACGCCACGCCGCCGATAGCGATGATCGCGATCCCGACGTAGAGCCACATTAGAGTGGTGCTCCGGGCCGCCTCGCCCCGCGCATATGCCGCGCGATCGAACCGGCCGCCACGGATGCGCCCCTTGCGGAGGAAACCATCGTAGTGGCGTTGAATCAGGTGCGTCTCCACTTGCCGCATCGTGTCGAGAATAACGCCCACGATGATGAGCAGACTGGTGCCGCCGAAGAATTGCGCGGTGATCGTCGGCACGTTCAACCAGCGACTGAGCAGCGTCGGCAAAATAGCGATGACAGTGAGGAAGACAGCGCCGGCAAACGTCAGCCGGGTCATTGTGTAATCGAGAAATTCCGCGGTCGGTTTCCCCGGACGCACTCCCGGAATGTAACCGCCGTATTTTTTCAAATCGTCCGCGATCTGCGATGGCTGGAATTGCGTGGCGACCCAGAAATAACTGAAGAAGAAAATCATCGCCGCCAGAACGACGTAATGCGGCCAGCCGTTGTTCAGCGCGCCGACGATGCGCGCCGCGACCGGGCTGTTTTTCCCGACGTAACCAACGATCGTCGCTGGAAAGAGGAGCAGCGCGAACGCAAAGATGATCGGCATGACGCCGGCGTAATTCACTTTCAACGGCATATATTGCGTCTGGCCGCCGTACATTTTCCGTCCGACCACGCGCTTCGCGTATTGCACCGTGATCTTGCGCACGCCCTGCGTCACCGCGATGACGGCCGCGATGACTATGAACAGGAACGCAATCATCATGACCAGGATGAATGGATTCGATGGCGCCGCGCCGGTGTCGGCCGAGGGCACGAACGTCTTCCAGGCTTGCGCCAAGGCCGCGGGCAGGCGCGCCACGATGCCAATCGTAATGATGAGCGAAATGCCGTTGCCGATGCCGCGCTCGGTGATCTGGTCGCCGAGCCACATCAAGAACATCGTGCCGGCCGTCAGCGTCAACGCCGTGATGATATTGAAAGTTATGGCCTGGTTTTCCACCAGCGGAATACCGAGCTTCTGGATCGTGTCGTTAATGCCGGGCAGCATCGTTTGATACGACTCCGGATGCTGGAACGAAACCGAGAGCAGCCAGCCTTGAACGAGGCAGAGGATCACGGTCGCGTACCGCGTGTACTGCATGATCTTCTGCCGGCCGCCGTCTTCTTTCGCGAGCCGGCCGAGCTGCGGAATCACCGCCGTCAGCAGCTGCATCATAATCGACGCGCTGATGTAGGGCATGATGCCTAACGAGAAGATGGCGCAGTTTTCCAGCGCGCCGCCACTAAACAAATTGAAAAGCGCCGCAATGTTGCCGCCCTGCTTTTCCGTGAGCGAAGTGCGGAACCATTCCTGGATCACCGCCTGGTTCACACCCGGCGTGGTGATCGCCGCGCCGAGTCGCACAATGACGACAATGGCGAGCGTGAACAAAATCCGGCGCCGTAGCTCCGGAATTTTGACCGTATTAAGAAACGCCGAAACCATCTCTGGTCGTTAACCGCTCCGGGTTAGCCTTTCCGCGTTTTCTTGTTCGCGGTGGATTTCTTCGCCGGCGATTTTTTCTTCGCCGCGGGCTTCTTCGCTTTTGGTTCGGCAGCTGATTCGGACTCCGTCGCTGCCGCGGGCTCTTCCGCATCACGCGGTCCTTGCGGTGCCGCTTTCCGCCGTAGCGTCACGCTGCCGCCGGCCTTCTCAATTTTTTCCCGAGCCGACGCGCTGATCTTATCGGCTTCAACCGTGAGCGCGTGCTTTAATTCGCCGTCGCCCAAAATTTTCAACCCGGCTCCGTTTCCTCGGAGCATTTTCTTTTCGCGCAGAAGTTGTTCGTTGATGACCGTGCCTTCCTTGAAGGAAGCGAGATCGCTCAGATTCACGATCGCGTAATTTTTGTGGAACGCGGCGTTATTGAATCCGCGTTTCGGCAACCGCCGGATCAGCGGCATTTGTCCGCCTTCGAATCCGAGACGAATGCTGCCGCCTGAGCGCGCTTTCTGGCCTTTGTGACCTTTGCCGCTTGTCTTGCCGTGACCGGAACTCTCGCCACAACCAAGCCGCTTTACGCGATGAGTCGAACCTGGCCGTGGCCGCATGTTGTGAAGCCGAATCATGATTGCGCCGCTTCCTTTCCTTCCGTCGGTGGCTGCGTGTGGCGAATACCGCGCGACTTCAAAATCTCATCGCGCCGGCGCAACGAGCGCAAAGCCGCGATCGTCGCCTTCACGACGTTGGCGTGATTGCTCGAGCCTAACGACTTCGCGAGCACGTCGCGAATGCCGACAGCTTCCACGACCGCCCGAACTCCGCCGCCGGCAATGACGCCGGTTCCGGGCGAAGCCGGACGCAGCAAAACGCGTCCGCCACCAAATTCACCGATCGTCTCGTGCGGAATCGTGTTCTCGTGCAGCGACATTTTCTCCATCGACTTACGCGCCGCCTCGGACGCTTTCCGAATCGCTTCCGCCACTTCGTTCGCTTTACCAAATCCAACGCCGACCTGGCCGTCGTGGTCGCCGGCAACGATGAGCGCGCTAAAGCTGAAACGCCGGCCGCCTTTTACGACCTTCGCGCAACGATTGATGAACACGACCTTCTCCGTCGTGTCGCCTTTCGCCGCTGAACTCTTATCTGTCTGGCGTTCCTGTCGTCGTCCGCCGCCGCTGTGTTGTTGTGCCATGATGTTCTAAAATTTTAGTCCGCCTTCGCGCGCCGCGTCCGCCAGGGCTTTCACCTTGCCGTGATAAATATGACCGCCCCGATCGAAGACCACGTTCTCGACTTTCTTCGAGAGCAACCGCTCGGCGATCGCTTTGCCGACTAATTCCGCCGACGCGCGATTCGCTCCGGCCTTCGACTTGCCAATAATCTTTTCTTCCGTCGTCGCGGCTGACACGAGGGTCTTGCCTGCGTCGTCATCGATGACCTGCGCGTAAACATGCTTGCCGGAAAAATGGACCGCCAGCCGCGGACGTTCCGCCGTGCCGTTGACGCGTTTCCGGATCCGTTTGTGAATGCGGGTGCGAGTAATCTTACGATCGAGCAGCGCCATAACTATTGAACCGTCTTGCCTTCCTTGCGGCGAATCACTTCGCCCGCGTACTTCACACCCTTGCCCTTGTAAGGTTCCGGCGGGTAATAACGGCGAATATCCGCCGCGACCTGGCCGACCAATTTCTTGTCGATGCCATTGATCGCGATCTTCGTGTTCTCCGTCACCGTGATCTTAATTTCCTTTGGGATTGGGAACAAAATCGGATGCGACTTGCCCAGGCTCAGATTCAAGACTTGGCCCTGCACGGCGGCTTTGAAACCGACGCCCTCGATCTCGAGGTTCTTCGAAAATCCTTCGCTAACGCCAAGGACCATGTTGTGGACAAGGCTGCGCGATAAACCGTGCAACGCTTTCACGCTCCGCGTTTCGGCGTCGCGCACGAGCGACACGCGATTGTCTTTCACGCTCGCCTTGATTTCCCGCGGCAACGTCCATTGCAGTTTCCCCTTCGGCCCTTCGACCGCGACGGCGCCATCGTTGCCGATGTTCACCTTCACCTTGTCGGGAATCTCGACCGCTTTGTTTCCAATTCGTGACATAACTCGTTAGGCGCTTACCAGACGTAAGCCAGCAGTTCGCCTCCCACGTTTTGTTTCTTCGCTTCACGTCCGGACAAAATGCCGCGCGGAGTGGAAAGAATCGAGATGCCCATGCCGCCGAGGACTCGGGGAATTTCCTGCGCTCCGACGTAACGCCGAAGCCCCGGCCGGCTCACCCGTTTCAGCCCGGTGATTGCACTCGTCCGGTTCGCGATCTTGTTGGTGATCTTGATCCTGGGATGGGCTGCTTCTGTGTCCACGCTGTAATCCGTGATATAGCCTTCGTCCTTCAAAATCCGCACGACCTCCGCCTTAATCTTCGAATAAGGAACAAACATTTCCGGCTTCTGCGCGGCCGCGGCGTTACGCACGCGGGCGAGAAGGTCGGCAATAGGATCGGTAACTGTGCTCATTGGTTAGGCGGCTGGCGCAGCTGCGACCTTCTTGGCCCGGTCGCTGAACGGCATTCCCATCTCGCTCAACAGCGATTTGGCTTCCTCGTTCGTCTGCGCGGTGGTGACGATTGTAACATCAAAACCGATGTTGCGCTTGATTTTATCGAGCTCAACCTCGGGGAAAATCGATTGGTCGGAAACGCCCAGCGTGTAGTTGCCGTGTCCATCAAATGCCTTGGGCGATACGCCTCGAAAATCGCGGATACGCGGCAACGCCGCCTTGATCAGCCGCTCGAGAAATTCATACATGTGGGCGCCGCGGAGCGTAACCTTCGCGCCAATCGCCTGCTCCTTCCGGAGCTTGAAGTTCGCAATGCTTTTCTTTGCCCGCGTCTCGGACGGCTTCTGTCCCGTGATGAGCGCTAGCTCGGCCTTCGCGTCTTCCAGCGCCTGCTTCACGTCCTGTTGCGAGCCAACGGACGTATTGACCACGACCTTCTCCACCTTCGGGACCTGGTGCGGGTTCTTGTAGCCATGCTGCTTCTGCAACGCCGGCACGACGCGCTCTTTGTAATGATCGTAAAACTCGTTCTTCACTGCCTATTCCTCTTTCGCCTTCTTCGAACTTTTTTCCTTCGGCGCTTTCTCTTTTTTCTTTGAGGTCTTGCCCTTCACGGCCTTTTCGCCGCGCTCCAGCACCCGCACGTTCGAGATGTGGATCGGACCCTCGCGCTCCGCGATTTTCCCCTGCGGATTGTCCTGCGACTTCTTCAAATGTTTCTTGATCAACCGCACGCCTTCGATCAGCACGCGCTGCTTCTTCGCCAACACTTCGAGCACCTTCCCGGAGGAACCGGTAAAGTTCCCCGAGATCACCTCGACGTTGTCGCCTTTGCGGACGTGCAGCTTGATTCGGTTCATAAAACTTCTGGAGCGAGCGAAACGATCTTCATGAAATTCCGCTCCCGCAATTCGCGCGCGACCGGTCCAAAAATTCTGGTGCCGCGCGGATTCAAATCTTTGTCGATCACGACGATCGCGTTGTTATCGAAACGGAGAACGGAACCGTCGCTGCGTTTGATCGGTTGGCGCGTCCGCACCACGACCGCGCGAATCACTTCGCCCTTCTTAACCGTGCCGGTGGCGCTCGCTTCCTTCACGTTGGCCACGATCACATCGCCAATGCCGGCCGACATCGCATTGCCCTTGCCGATAACGCCAATCATCGTGGCCATGCGCGCGCCGCTGTTGTCCGCCACATCGAGTCTGGATCGCAGGTAAACCATAAAATCTTCCTCTACTTCTGCACGACCTCCATCAGCCGCCAGCGCTTGAGCTTGCTCATCGGCCGCGTCTCCATGATCCGCACCGTGTCGCCCGGCTTCGCCTTGTTCTCTTCATCGTGCGCGTAGAATTTCTTCATCTGCTTCACGATCTTGCCGAACTTCCTGTGCGGCACTCGCGTCACCGTCCGCACGACGATCGTCTTATTCATCCCGCTCGAGATCACTTCGCCCGTCCGCGTCTTGCGCGTGCCGCGTCCGTCGTCCTTCGTGCTCGTGCTCGCTTCGTTAGTCTCTTCGGCCATAAAAATTTATTTCTTCTCCGCCTTCGCCGCCCGCTGCGCCAACACCGTCTCGATCCGCGCCACGTCCCGGCGCAACAATCTTAACCGGCTCGGCTGTTCCAATTGTCCGCTCTGCTGTTGCAAACGCAGATGCAGACTTTCCTGGCGCATGTCGCGCTTCTTCGTCTGCAGCTCGTCGCTGCTCATCTCTGCTATCTCCTTGAATTTCATCGCTCGTTAGGCCGCAGCCACGTGGTGTCGCGTCAAAAATTTCGTCCGCACCGGCAACTTGTCCGCCGCCAGCCGCAACGACTCGCGCGCGACCGATTCCGGCACGCCATCCAACTCAAACAAAATGTTTCCCGGCCGGACCGTAGCCACCCAGTATTCCGGCTGGCCTTTACCTTTACCCATTCGCGTCTCCGGCGGACGCGCCGTGACCGATTTGTCCGGGAAAATCCGGATCCAAAGCTTACCTTTGCGTTTCATGCTGCGCGTGAGCGCGACACGAGCCGCTTCGATCTGCGTGTTCGTGATCCAGGCGCGTTCCAGCGTTTGGAGCCCGAATTCCCCAAAGTCGATCCGCAGATTGCGCGACGCCGTCCCCTTGCGGCTTCCCCGCTGGGTCTTCCGGTACTTCACGCGTTTTGGCATCAATGGCATGTCAGTCTCTCCTCAAAAAAAATCGTTTAGGCTTCCACCGGCTCTGGCGGCGGCGGCAATGCTGCCGGCTGCGCCTCAGCGGCCGGCGCTTCTTCCTTCTTACAAATCCAGCACTTCACACCGATCTTCCCGTAAACAGTGTTCGCTTCCGCGAACCCGTAATCGATCGGCGTCCGCAAGGTGTGTAGCGGCACTTTTCCCTCGCGATACCACTCCGACCGCGAAATCTCCGCGCCGTTCAGTCGTCCCGAGCTGCGCAACCGAATTCCCTGCGCACCAAAATCCATCGCGACCTGCACCGCCTTCTTCATCGCGCGGCGATACGCAATTCGCCGTTCGATCTGCAGCGCGACGTTCTCCGCCACAAGTTGCGCATCCAACTCCGGCGTCTTGATCTCCTGAATGTCGATCTTGATCTGTTTCCCCTGCGCCATCTTCGAGATTTCTTCAGTCATCTTCTCGATCTCAGCGCCCTTGCGTCCGATCACGATCCCCGGTCGCGCCGTGTAAATCGTCACCCGAATCGAGTTCCACGCCCGCTCGATCACAATCTTCGATACGGCCGCGAACTGGAGCTTCTTCTTCACGTAATCCCGAATCTTCAGGTCGCTGTGCAAAAATGCCGGCATCTCCTGCGGCGACGCGTACCACTTCGAGCGCCAGTCGCGATTCACCCCGAGACGAAAACCAATTGGATTAACTTTCTGTCCCATAACTACTCCTTCGCCTCCGCCTTTTCTGCCTCGGGCTTTTCAGATTCCACCTTTTTGGTTTCCTTCGCGCTCTTCGTGTGAGCCTTCTTCTTACCGCCAGATTTCTTTCCGCTCTTCTTCTTGTCCCGCGTCTTGATCTCGATCTCGTCCGTTAAAACGATCCGGATATGCGCACTCCGTTTCAGAATCCGGCTGCCACTTCCGCGGGCGCGCGTCATCATCCGCTTCATCGTCGGGCCTTCGCCAACGGTCGCTTCCTTCACCACGAGGCCTTCCACGCGCAGGTTCGCGTTGTTCTCCGCATTCGCGACCGCGCTCTTCAACGTCTTCGCGATCAAATGCGCCGCCTTCTTCGGGCTGAACGCCACCACGTCCAGTGCCGCCGAAACCGGCAGGCCCTGAATCGCACGGGTGACTTCGCGCACCTTGAAGGGCGAAATCTTCGCGTACCGATATGTCGATCTAACTTGCATTTATTTTAAACTCACATCTCTGCGAGCGTCCGCCTGGAGGCGATCGCCCACTCTTATTTTCTCTTTCTCAGAATCCATTTTTTGAATCACCGCGCCGCAAATCCGCTGGCGCACGTCCACCACTCGTAACGTCGCGATCACTTTGTCGCCGCGCATCACTCGCATCGGCATTCCCATCTTCACTCCCTGCTTCTCGCCGATATTTCCGACCACCAGCGACCATTCGTCCTTCACGCTGATCACGCTGCCGTCCATCAGCGTCGCAGTTTCGGCCGGCGGATTTTCCGCTTTCGCGATCAACTCGTTCAGGCTTCGCAACTGCGTTTCCACTTCCATCCGCGCCTGCGCGTCGCCTCCCGTCGAAGTTTTCAGCAGGTGCAAAATCGCTTCGCTCAATCGCAACGCCTGATCGCGATACTGTTCGCGTTCCTTCTGCAACAATTGCAGATCGGAAACCGCGCTCAGCAATCGCTGCTCGAGTTTCGCCCGATCTTTATCGGCCGATCCCAACCCGAGCGCTTCCATGCGCAGCTCGAGATCGGAATACTTCCGCCGAAAAACTTCGGCCTGCAGATTCGACTCCGCCAGGCTGTCGGTCAATGTCCGCACCGATTCGCGCGCCAGCGACAAGTCCCGTCGCAACGCTTCGTTTTCATTCTTGGATTCTGTCAAAGAACTATCCCCTTGCGCTGCCAGCCCTCCGGCAAAGCAAACGCTCCCCAATAAAACTGCAGATTGCAGAAGGTAGATTGCAGATTTGCGTCGCGGCCTCCCCGCTTTCACCAATCTGAAATCTGAAATCTTCAATCTGAAATACCCATCACTTCGTCACCTTCGCGGTGTGCGAACCGTGTTTCTTAAAGACTCGTGTCGGCGAAAATTCGCCGAGCTTGTGGCCGACCATGTTCTCCGTCACGAACACGGAGACGAACGTTTTGCCGTTGTGGACCATGAAGGTGTGACCAACGAAATCCGGCGTCACCATTGAACGGCGCGCCCAGGTCTTCACCGGCTTCTTCACGCCCGACGCATTCATCTTGTCGATCTTTTCGAGAAGATGCCCAGGAACGAACGGTCCTTTTTTCAGTGATCTGGCCATAACAAAAAATTATTTCTTCCGGCGACGCTCCATGATGAACCGGTCGCTCGGCTTGTGTTTCGCGCGGGTCTTAAATCCTTTCGCGAGCTGACCCCACGGACTTACGGGATGGTGACGTCCTCCGCCGCCCTTCGATTTACCCTGGCCGCCGCCCATCGGGTGATCGATCGGGTTCATTACCATGCCGCGCACGTGCGGCCGCCGCCCCTGCCAGCGCGTCCGGCCGGCCTTGCCGCTCGAAACGTTCATGTGATCGACGTTCCCGACCTGGCCGATCGTCGCGAAACAGGTCTCGTGGATCCGGCGAATCTCGCCTGACGGCAACTTCACCAGTGCATAACCCGCCTCGCGGTTGCTTAAAGTCGCCTGCTGTCCCGCGCTCCGCGCAATCTGTCCGCCCCGACCCGGCGCGATCTCGATGTTGTGAATATTAGCGCCCAGCGGAATCGTGCTGAGCGGAAGCGAATTTCCAAGATCAGGCGCCGCCTCGGGTCCCGACATCACCCGCGCGCCGACATTCAATCCGTCCGGCGCGAGGATGTAACTCATCTCGCCGTCGCTGTACTTAATAAGAGCGATGCGCGCCGAACGGTTCGGATCGTACTCGATCGCCGTCACCTCGGCCGCGACGCCATGCTTGCGCCGTTTGAAATCGATCTTGCGGTACTTTTGTTTGTGACCGCCGCCAATGTGCCGCGCGGTGAGCCGGCCGTTGTTATTCCGTCCGCCGCTCCGCCGCTTGATCTCCGTCAGGCCTTTGTGCGGCGTAGACTTGGTGATCTCCGTAAAAGCCGGAAGCGACTTGAAACGCAGAACCGGCGTGAGTGGTCGAAAACTTTTAAGCGCCATAACTTAGACGAGCTCGATCTTCTCGCCCTCCTTCAAGGTCACGATCGCCTTCTTCCAATGCGCCTTCCGTCCGAAATCGGCCCGGCGTTCGCGCTTCTTTTTGCCGGCGTAGTTGCAGGTGTTCACCGCGACGACGGTCTTGCCAAACAAGCGCTGGATCGCCTGCTTGATCTGAATCTTGTTCGCGCGCGGCGAAACGCGGAACACATATTTGTTCTGCTTCTCCCCCATCAGCGTCGCCTTTTCCGTCAGTTGATCGGTCTGGATCAAATCGTAGGGCTCGTTCATTTCGACGTCCTTTCCGCCAGATGTTCCAACGCCGCCGGCGTCACTAAAATTTTGTCGAACGCGAGTAGCTGCTCGGCGTTCACGTCGGCTGCGGTCGCCAACTGCACCGGCTTTACGTTTCGCGCCGACCTGTAAGTGTTCTCGTCGAACGAATCAGAGAGCACCAAAACTTTTCGAGCGTCCGTCTGTTTCTTCACGAGCGCGACGAACGCTTTCGTCTTCAATTCAGTGACCGCGAACTTGTCGATCGTCAATACGTCGCCCGCCTTGATCCGTTCGCTCAACGCCTTTTGAAACGCGAGACGGCGCAGCGTCTTCGAAACCTTCTTGGAATAATCACGAGGATGCGGACCGAAGACGACGCCACCGCCACGCCAGACGGGCGATGATTTGTAGCCAGCACGGGCGCGACCCGTTCCTTTTTGCCGCCACGGTTTTGCACCGGAAAGGTTTACGTCCGCTTTCGATTTGGAATTCGCCGAACCGGAACGACGCGCCGCGCGCATCGCCACGACCACGTCGTGCAACGCCTGTGTTCCGCGACCAGTCTCGATCAACTCGATCTTCGCTTCCTTCGCCGCCTCGATCGTTAAAGCCTTTGCGCTCATTATTTCTTGGCGCCTCCCGCGGCCGGCTTCTTGATCGCCGGACGAACCACGACATAACTCCCGTTCGGCCCCGGCACCGCGCCACTGATCAAAATTACTTTCTCGGCTTCACGCACCTGCATCACCTGGAGGTTTTGCACCGTCACGCGTTCGTCGCCCATGTGACCGGGCATGCCCATGTTCTTCCAAATGCGTCCCGGCGTGGAACGATTGCCGATGGCGCCGTTCCGGCGATGCGTCTTTGAACCGTGGGCCGCGCCTTGTCCGGCGAAATTGTGCTTCTTCATCACGCCCTGAAAACCTTTGCCCTTCGAACGACCGATCACGTCCACGAAATCGCCCGGCTGAAATTGGGTGACGCTCAAATTGATCTCGCCTTCGGCCGCGTCCTCTTTCAGACGGAACTCGCGCACGAATTTCTTCGGCTCCGCGTTGGCCTTCTTGAATTCGCCGAGCACAGCTTTCGTCAACCGCGATTCCTTCTGCACATCGAACCCGACTTTGAGCGCCGAATAGCCGTCGTTCTCCGCCGTCAGCCGGCGCACGACAACGTTATCGCCAGCCGCGATCACCGTCACAGGACGCATCCGACCATTGGCGTCGTAAACGCTGGTCATCCCGATCTTCTGTCCTAGTAACCCGATGCTCATTTTGCTGTCCGCTCTTCAAACTTAAATCTTGATGGTGATGTCCACGCCCGCCGGAAGGTTCAGCTTTTTCAGCTCGTCCACCGTCTTCGCGGTCGGCTCGATAATGTCGAGCAGGCGTTTGTGCGTCCGAATCTCAAATTGATCCATCGACTTTTTGTCGACGTGGGGAGAACGGTTCACCGTAAATTTTTCGATCAAGGTCGGGAGCGGGATCGGCCCCGCCACGCGCGCGCCGGTGCGCTTCGCGGTCTCGACGATGTCGATCGCGGATTGATCCAGCATCCGGTGATCGAATGCCTTTAGACGAATGCGAATGCGTTGTCCGTTCGTCATTTCGTCTCCTTCTGATCGAGGATCGCCGCCACCAACTGCTGCGGCACCTGCTCAAAGTGTGATGGCTCCATCGAATAACTCGACCGGCCCTTCGAAAGGGACCGAATCGCAGTCGCGTAGCCGAACATTTCCGCGAGCGGAACTTCCGCCTGGACCATGGTGAGATTTCCCTTCACTTCGATGCTGCCAATCTTTCCACGGCGCCGATTCAAATCGCCCATGATATCGCCCTGATATTCCTCCGGCGTCGCGTTCTCGACCTTCATGATCGGCTCGAGCAGAATCGGTTTCGCTTTCTTGAACGCATCCTTGACCGCAAAGATCGCGGCCAGCTTGAACGCCATTTCGTTCGAGTCGACGTCGTGATACGAGCCGTCCACGATATCGACGTGGGCGTCAATCACCTGAAACCCGCCTACTACGCCGTTGAGCATCGCTTCCTCGATGCCTTTCTTACAGGCGGGGATGTATTCCTTGGGAATGTTTCCGCCGACTACCTTGTTTTCGACCGTAATGCCTTTGCCGCGTTCATTCGGGTGC
>DATILK010000017.1:0-2374 GCA_035476555.1 Chthoniobacterales bacterium
GCGCCACGATCAGGTTCGGATGATCTTTCACGAGCGGAATCACACTCTCGTAATCCGGCGTCTCGACGAAATGATGATACGCCTCGTCCACCAACACCATCGTCTCCGCTGGCACCTTCGAGAGAAAATCACGCAGCTCGGCCTTTGGCGTAATGCTGGCCGTCGGGTTGTTCGGATTGCAGACGTAATGCAGACCGATACCGCTCGGCTCCATCATTTTCGGAAGGTCATGCGCATAGGTCGCGTTGAGTTTTACCTTCACGACCTCCGCGCCGCTCGCTTTCGCGTGGCCGGCACACGCCTCAAAAGTCGGATCGCCCACGACCAGTTTCTTGCTCGGGCTCGTGAACGCCGCGACCGCCACTTTCAAAATTTCACCCGATCCAGCGCCGGGAAGAATGTTCTCCTTCGAGACCTGGTTCAACTTCGCCAGCGCATCGACAAGTTCGTCCTGCGTTTCGTCCGGATATCTCCACGCTAGGCCGAACGCCGCCGTCATCGCCTTCAACGCGGCCGGTGATGGACCGTACGGATTCTCGTTCGAGCTGAGCCGGACAACGTCGGAGCTTTTGGTTTGAGTCGGTTTAGGAGTGGATTCAGCGACCCCGAGTGCTGGTCGCAATGCCGCATAGGCAGCGCCGGCGCCCAGAAGTTTCGCGAATCCTCGGCGCGACAGCGCGGTTGGATTTTTCACGGAACGTTTTTGCCCGACGCTCGGTGGCGAGTCAAGGTGGATCGAGAATATGAAAGGCGAATGGATCGAATCGTATGTGCCGGCGCGCCTCGATCGACTTCCTTGGAGCCGCTGGCATTGGCTCATCGTCGTTGCTCTCGGCGCCACTTGGATTCTCGATGGCTTGGAAGTCACGCTCGCCGGTTCGCTCGCCGGCATTCTGACACATCGCGAGGCACTCGGCCTAACGGATGCAGAAGTCGGCGCGAGCGCCACGTTTTATCTTACGGGCGCCGTCATCGGTGCATTGCTGTTCGGCTATGGAACCGATCGGCTCGGCCGAAAGAAATTCTTCTTCATCACCGTCGCCGTCTATCTCGCCGCAACCGCGGCGACAGCGTTCTCCTGGAGCTTTGCCAGCTACGCGTTCTTCCGCGCGCTCACCGGCGCCGGTATCGGCGGAGAATACGCAGCCATCAATTCCGCCATCGACGAGTTGATTCCCGCGCGGGTCCGCGGCCGCGTCGATCTCATCATCAACGGTTCCTACTGGGTCGGCGCCGCGATGGGTTCGGGCGCAACGGTTTTCCTGCTCGATCCAAATCGTCTCCCGGTCTGGCTCGGCTGGCGCCTCGCCTTTGGCATCGGCGCAACGCTCGGCCTCATCATCATTTTCTTTCGCCAATGGATCCCGGAAAGTCCGCGTTGGTTGTTGATCCATGGACGAGCCGCCGAAGCGGAGCGCATCGTCGACGAAGTCGAGCGCACCATCTGCGCGGAACGCGACCAGGGGGAATGGAGTGGTGGAGTAATGGAGTGTTGGAAAAGCCAGTCGCCCATTACTCCAACACTCCATCACTCCAATCCCCCCGCGGAGTCCGCGACGCGCATCCGCACCCGCACCCACACACCGTGGCCCGAGATCTGGCACACGATCGCGCACGAACATCGGCGCCGTTCCTTTCTCGGTTTCGTTCTCATGCTCACGCAGGCGTTTTTCTACAACGCCATCTTTTTCACCTACGGCCTGGTCCTCATGCGCTTCTACGATGTGCCGGCGCAAAATGTCGGCGGCTACCTGCTGCCGTTCGCCGTCGGCAACGTCCTGGGTCCGATCGTGCTCGGCCATTTCTTCGACACGATCGGCCGCCGGAAAATGATCGCCGCCACTTACGGTATTGCCGGTTTGCTCCTCGCGGCGACCGGCTGGCTTTTCCATGCCGGCGTTCTCACCGCGCAAACTCAGACCATCGCCTGGATGATTATCTTCTTCGTCGCTTCGGCCGCCGCCAGTTCCGCTTATCTCACCGTCAGCGAAATTTTTCCGCTCGAAATCCGCGCTCTCGCCATCGCGATTTTCTACGCCTTCGGAACTTTGGCCGGTGGCGTGGGCGCGCCGATTCTCTTCGGCTGGATTATCGAAACCGGTTCGAAGACGGCGCTGCTCGCCGGCTATTTGGTCGGCGCTACGTTGATGATCATCGGCGCGATCGTCGAAGCCTGGCTCGGCGTCGACGCCGAACGCAAATCGCTCGAACACGTCGCGACGCCTTTATCGTGCCGAGAATGAGGCTGCACATGACTCGGCTTCAACCGGGGTGCTTGTGTTGCAATCTTTATTTCGTTAGCTGATGTGCAGCTATTTTCGATGACACAGCGTCTTTTATTGAAATCGGCTAGGGGAGAGGATTTCGGTGTCCG
>DATILK010000018.1:0-15758 GCA_035476555.1 Chthoniobacterales bacterium
CGATTTCGAAACGGGCTCTCCCTGCCGAGGCGGCGGTATTCGTCAGTTTGATCGGCCGGCATTTCGTCAACGTAGGCCTTTCCCTTGCGGACCAACTCCACCGCGAACTCGTAGTGTTTGTCGAAGTAATCCGAAGTATAGAGTGGCGCGCCGCCGAGGTTCTTGTCCGCCCAGCCGTCAATCAGCCAGCGGACATCGGCCATGATGGAATCGACGTATTCGGTTTCTTCCTTGGTCGGATTCGTGTCGTCCATCCGAATGTTGCAGATGCCGCCGAATTCGTGGGCGATGCCGAAGTTGAGGCAGATCGATTTCGCGTGGCCGATGTGGAGGTAACCGTTCGGCTCGGGAGGAAATCGCGTCCGGATTTGGGCGTGCTTTCCCGCTTTCACATCCTCGAGCACGATGTCGCGGATGAAATCGGAAGGGGCCGGGTTGTTCGTTGGCTCAGCCATGTGAAGGTTCGATCTTAGCAGCGTGAAAGAGATTTACACCTTTGCCGATTTGCAGGATTGGCGCAAAGCCGGCGGTCGCGCCAAGCCGCCGATTCGGCTCGGCCTTGTCGGCAGTCCAGTCGCGCACTCGCTTTCACCGCAAATTCAAAACGCCGCCTTGAAGGAAGCCGGCATCGCGATGGGTTATACGCGGTTCGAAATTGCGCCGGAGGAATTGCAGGGCGCGCTCGAAATCTTGTCGGCCCTGGATTTCGTCGGCGTGAATCTGACCGTGCCGCACAAAATCCCGGCGCTCGCGTTCGTCGATGAAATGGATGAGACAGCGCGGAAGATTGGCGCAATCAACACGCTCAAGATCGAGGGCGGCAAATTGCGCGCCTTCAACACGGACGGCCGTGGCTTCGCGCGCGCGATTCGCGAAGAGTTCTCCGTGGATTTGCGCGACCTGCGTATTCTGGTTCTCGGGGCCGGCGGCGCCGCGCGCGCGATCGCGCTCCAATGCGCGAAAGAAAACTGCGAGCGTCTCGTCATCGCGAATCGCGACGTGGTGAAGGCGAATGCGCTCTGCGAACAGCTGCGCGAATTTTTCGCCGGCCCCCGCGTTCTCGGGCCGGTCTCGCGTTTGCAGGCAACCGGCCTCGACGAAGCCGCGTCGCGATTTCAAATCGCGAACGTCGACCTGCTGGTGAACGCCACGCCGCTGGGACTTCGGCGAAGAGACGCGCTTCCGATCACAGCGCGATTGCTTGCGCCGCACCTTATGGTTTACGACACGGTTTACGCGAGGGGCGAGACCGCTCTCGTGTCCGAAGCCCGAGCGGCTGGGGCGCGAGCGGCCAACGGATTGTCGATGCTGCTCCACCAGGGCGCACTGGCCTACGAAATTTGGTTTGAACGCTCGGCGCCGCTCGACGCGATGCGCAACGCGTTGCGTTCTTAACCGTTCTCTTCCGCCATCTCACCCCCGCGTCTGGCGGCGGCTTCGACGGCAGCGATTAATCCGGCAGTCGTTTTCAATTCCTCCATCGCGGCAAGACCCGCGGCCGTTGTTCCGCCCGGCGTAACCACCATTTTGCGCAACTCCTCCGGCGAAAGTTTCGTCTCGCTCGCGAGCTGCGCTGCGCCAAGAACGGTCTGAGTTGAAAGAACGAGCGCGGCATCCGACGCGAGTCCCATTTTTTCGCCGCCGCGGGCGAGCGCTTCGATCACGGTGTAAACGAACGCTGGTCCGCTCCCCGCGAGCGCCGTTACCGCATCGATTTGTTCCTCTCCAACTTCGACGACCACACCGATCGCGCTAAAAATTTCACGGACGCTCGAAAGCTCGGTGTTAGTCGTGCGATTCCCTTTCGCCAGCGCGGTGGCCGCGCGGCAAATCGCTGAGGGCGTGTTCGTCATCGCACGCATGAAATGCGCGGCAGCGACTCGTTCCATGCTCGCGATCCGCACCCCGGCGGCGAGCGAAACCACCAGCTTGCGCTCGAGCAGCGGCGCCAACTCAGTCAGAACCGGCACGACGACGGCCGGTTTTACGCCGACAAGAATTACGTCGCTTTTCTCCGCGACTTCGCTGTTCTCGGCGGTCCCGATGATGCCGAGCTCATGCTCCAGAATTCGGCGGGCGCTCTCGTTCGGTTCGCTCACCAGGATCAATCCCGGCGCGCAAAACTTTGCCCGGACCAATCCGCGAATGACCGAGCCGGCCAGTTTGCCGCCGCCAATAAAACCGAGTCGATACGAAGCGAGCGAGGTTTGAGAATCCATGAGTTGGCCGCATATTAATCAATGGTAGCTGCCGGTGTAAATTTCGGTGTCGATCTCGCGGAGGAAATCGCGGAGCTGAAAAGCGAGCGCAACGCCGTTATTCTCGCCCACAATTATCAGGTGCCGGAGTTGCAGGACATCGCCGATTACGTCGGCGACTCGTTAGGCCTGAGCTATCAGGCCGCAAAGACCGATGCCGACGTCATCCTTTTTTGCGGGGTCCATTTCATGGCGGAGACGGCGAAGATTCTCAACCCGACCAAGAAAGTTCTGCTGCCCGATCTCGATGCCGGCTGTTCGCTCTCCGAATCGTGTCCGCCGGAAAAACTAAAAGCGTTCCTCGACGCGCATCCCGACAAGAATTACTACGTCGTTGCCTACATCAATTGCAGCGCAGGCGTGAAAGCGCTTTCCGACGTGATTTGCACCAGCGGCAACGCGGACAAAATCGTCCGCAGCGCACCGGCCGATCGCAACATCCTGTTCGTCCCCGACCAGAACCTCGGCGCGTGGGTCATGGAACGGACCGGACGCAAGATGGATCTCTGGCAGGGGAACTGTTACATCCACGTCGAGTTCACCGCGCGGAGCATTAACAAAATCCGAGAAGAATATCCGGACGCGCCGGTTGTCGCGCATCCCGAGTGCACTTACGCGGTGCGCATGCTCGCGGACGAAGTTTGTTCGACAGAAAAAATGGTCGCCTTTTGTCGGGAATCGCCCGCGCGGGCGATCATCGTGGTGACGGAAGCCGGCATGCTTCATCGGTTGAAGAAGGAAGTGCCGGGCAAACTTTTTATTCCCGGGCCGACGGAGAATTGCTTCTGCGGCGAATGTCGCTTCATGAAGATGAACACGCTGGAAAAAGCGCACGCCGCGCTCTTAAATATGAAGCCCGAGATCATCCTTCCCGAAGCGATTCGCAAGCGCGCGGAAACGCCGATCCTTCGAATGCTCGAGTTGAGCAGATAAAACAGGAAATCGTCAGGCCTTGATCAGGCCTTGAAGAACGAGCTCGACGATTTGGGACGGATCGACGCTTTCCGCGAGCTGGTCCTGCTCCGCAGTACTGAGCAGGGGATTTATTCCCGCGGCGCCCTTGTTCCGAATGAGCGAGATGATATCAGGATAATCCGTCCACGGTATGCCGCGTTGTTCGTAGAGTGCCCGCATTTCTGGAGCGAACGGCGCTGCCTTTTGGTATTCCCAGGTCGCTTCAGCGCGTTCTTTTCCGCGGATGAGATCGATGACCAGCCGGGCGACGCCGCCGAATGCGCCGATGAGAAAAACGGGTTGGCCGGCTTGAACCGAGAGAACGATTTCCTCGAGCACACCGGGAATGCGACTCATGTACCACTGCTCTTTGCGCGTCCCATCTTCGCTCACTTTCACGGTGGGCCCGAACGTTCCTCCAATCACGATGCGCGCTACCACTCCACTGCGCGCTTTGTCGGCCTGATAAGCGCGCATCTCAGTCATGCCTCGCGCCCAGGCAAAACGATGGGCCGGCGATTTTTCGGCTGGAAAAAATTGCGGCTTCGGAACGAAGTCGGGATGAAGGCTTTCGTCGACATCCGATGGCCGCGGCAGCTCAACCGTCTTCGCGACCTGCTTCAATGAGGCAAGTTTCTCGAGGGAAAGTCGCGGCAAAGGCCACCCGCGATGATTGACGACGCGCTCGAACGGTTCGACGCCTTCGAGATTGTTGTGGGTGCGGACAAGTTCGAAGAGCCTCTCGGTATAGCTTTCGGCGCCCAGATGCCCACCATAGGCGAGAATCGCGCCCTTGATGAGGAGATAGCGGGATAAGTCCACCATGCATGCTTCGAGATGGAGGGGATCCAATCCATGCTCGGCGATATCGGTGCTTTCCGACATCGAGAGAGCGATCGACTTCCCGGCGAGCGCGCGATCTGCCGCCACGCGCTGCAACGGCGTCGTCATCCGTAGCTTGGCTTTGTCCAACCTTCGCGCTTCGCCTACCCCAACCGGCGGATCGGGATAAAGCACGCTTGTCTGGGGAGCGAGTCCTATCAATGTGGCTAGCTCAGGTGGACGCACGAAAACGACGTCGCCAGGTTGCTTGTTGTTTTCGAGAACAACGCCTGCATGGAGATGGCGCAACGTTTCTTTGAGAAGCAAATCGATACCTTTCTGCGGATCGCCATCCCAACGAATCCGCGGCACATTTCCGAGGTATGGAAAACTGCGCACTTCATAGCCGGTGAGCGCATCGACCACCGCGATCGGCCGTTGATGTTCTTTGGCCAGGAGAAATTCTTCGCGGCACCATTCCCGCGTCGCGTAAGCGTCCGTCAGGATGGCCAGGAGAGAAGTGCGTTCGACGCCACGCTCGATGGCGTCGGCAAATTTCGAACCGGCTTGAATATCTCCCGAATCGACCCACGCCTCGATGGGTTGATCCACGCCTAACGACTCGAGGAAGCGCTTCGTGACTTGCGGCTCCTTGTTGAGGTCGGCCTTGGTGTGGCTAAGGAAGAGGGTGATGGGTGCTTCGAAAGCACTCTCGGCGACATCATCGAGATTGGCTAGGTAACGGCAAAGCTCGACGACGATTCGGCGGACAACGAACGCATCGCGGAGCGGCCCAGCGGCGTAAAGGTGCGCCTTGGCAAAACTCAGGTCTTTCAAGCGCGCGTCCAAGGGCCACGCATTTTCAGTCAATTGAATCGGCACGAAGCGGGCCTCTGTTTTCTGAAAGCTCGCCCAGACATCGGCGCAAAAGCCGCACCAGGCGTCGTCGATGCTAAGTCGATCGTCGGCCAGCACGACGACAAAACTGCGGGCGGCAAGTTTTGTCTGGAGAGCGACAGGCGGTGCCCCGCCATTCGTTACCGGGCAAAACAAGGTGGGAATGCGCAATCCAGGCACAATCGGATCGCCATTCAATTCGCGATGAATGTGCCGGGCCAACTGCCGTGCGGAATCCGAGTCAGGATGGAAGAGGAGGTGAACGAGGAGGGGCTGAGTCTTCATCTCAAGAACACGGAATGCTACCCCCGCCGGGTATGGGGAACAAACATTCTCGCGAAAAATCGCGGCTCGCCATTCCGATCAATTCGGCGCGGCGCGGGCCCGGACACATCCCTTCGAAGTGCCTACTCCATCGCCGGCTCCAGCTTTCACTTGTCACTGGTCACTTTTCTCCGTTCACTTCTGCGCGATGCAGCGACCTTCGGTTGGGCTTGTCATTCAGCTCCTTTTCATGCTCGTGGTTTTGTTGTTGGGCCTCTTCTTTCTCCGCGAGCCGAGACTCCAACGGTCGGAAGAGTTTTTTCTGCGCTGGCTTTTGAAAAATTCCGATCCGCACTCCAGGGCCGCTTCGCTTACCGTCGTCGATATCGGGCACGATAGTTCGATGGAACGCGCGCCCGCCGGGGAAGGGGACGAAAGTTCGCCGCGCTCCGGCATGAATGTGGTTTCGCCGATGGAGTTCGCGTTGTTCCTCCAATCCGCGCTCGAATTTCAGCCGACCGTCGTTGCCTTCGAAAATGTTTTGAAATGGCGCGATTCGGAAAAGGACCAGGAACAGGTTTTTATCGATCAGGCGATGCGCGTGCCGCGTCTTCTGCTCGCGGCCGAGCTCACCGCCACGCCGGACCCCGATGCGCCCGGCCCCGAGATTCCCGGGTTCACGCAGGTTACCGGAAAGCGTGGCGACCTCGTGGAATATTCCGGCGTTGGCCATCAGCCGAGCGAGGAATTGCGGCTCATCGCCACGGCGGGGTTCACGAATTTACCGGAGGAGAATTATGACGGCATCCATGTTCCGCTGTTGTTCCGCTATCGCGGCGAAGTGATTCCGTCGTTCGCGCTGGAAGCCGTTCTGCTCTGGCTGCGGGTAACGCCGAGCGAGGTTTCGATCGATCTCGATTCCCATATTTCGCTGCCGCACGGCCGAACGATTCCTATTCGTTCCGACGGCACGCTTCTCATTTCGCCTACCGCGAGCCGTAAAGCGCACCACATTGGGTTGAGCGATCTTCTCGTGGCCGCGCAGCAACGCGATACCGGAAAAACTCCGGACATCGCTTCGCTCTGGGATCAGATCGTGCTCGCGCGCACCCCGGCGAACCCGCTTTCGCCGCCGGATGTTTTCGCGGCGACCATCGCGACGATCCAATCGAACGCCTACGTCCACCGCGTCAGTTGGATTTTCGATTGCGTCGTTCTCCTCATCGCGGCGGCGGTCGTCGGGAAACTGCGCAACATTCCGCGAGTGGATCTCGTCCTGGTCGCGATTGCATTCACGGCCGCGTATTGCCTGGCGGCGCTCGGAATTGTTTCGAGATGGTTGATCTGGCTGCCCGGAGTTTTGCCGCTCGGCGCTGTCTGGTTGCTCGTCGCCATTTCCATCGTGCTGCCGCATCGATATCGGGTCGGGCGCGAAGTCATCGCGATGCCGCCGCCTGTCCCGTGAGCGAAACGATCGACGAACACATCGCCCGGCTTCATCGCCATGGCGTGATCGACATGCATTTCGATCTGCCGATGGATTTGTACGACAAGCGGGCCCGCCAGAATGTGCTCGCGACGGATTTTCTCGAGGACCTCGCTGCCGGCGACATCGGCGTCGCCGCCGTCGCGATTTATCTTTCGGATCAATATTTGCCCGAGATGGGGTTGCGCGTCGCGCTGGATCAGGTCGCGCGACTCTACATTGAAGTGGATGAATCGGATCGGTTCGTCATTTGTCGAAGTCATCGCGAGATTTTGCAGGCGCGTGAAAAAAACAAAATCGCGCTGCTCCTGACGATGGAAGGCGTCGAACCGTTGGGCAGCGATCTCGATCTGTTGCGCGTGTTCTACGAGCTCGGTCTCCGCTCGTTGTGCCTCACTCATGCTCGGCGGAATGCGGCCGGCGACGGCGGGCTCTTCGCCGCCAGCGGTTCGCCCCGCGATGGGCTCACCTCATTCGGACGCGATGTGATTCGCGAATGCGAAAACCTCGGGATCATCATTGATCTCGCCCACATCAGCCCCGCCGGGTTCGACGACCTCATCGAGATGACTACGAAGCCGGTCATCATCTCGCACACGAACGCGCGAAAATACTACGACATCGAGCGCAACGTCACCGACGACCAGATCAAGGTGATCGGCGCGCGGGGCGGAGTGATCGGCATCAACGCCGTTCTCGTGAGCCCGCACAAGGAGGAAGCCACGCTCGACCGTTACATCGATCACATCGCGCACGTCCGCGATTTAATCGGGATCGGCGGCGTCGCGATCGGGTTCGATTTCTTCGAGTTCATTTACCGGCAATGGTCGGAAGCGGAGCAGATCGCGTTTCAAAATAAATTCACCCACGCCCATTTTGTCCCGGAGCTGGAAAAGCATTCGCATAGCCGCAATCTGACGCGGCGCCTGATCGAGCGCGGTTTCAGTGACGACGAGATTGAGCGCATCCTTTTTCGGAACTGGATGCGAATTTTGGGAGCGTGGTTGTAACTGCGTAGTTGGAGAAAGAGAAGAGTCGAATTGAAGTTTATCAATCTCACGCGCCGGACTGAGATCGGCGCGAATAGTTATTATCTCGAGGCCGCGGGCCAGCGGCTCGTGCTGGACAGCGGGATGCATCCGAAGCTGGAAGGAGACGAAGCGCTGCCGAATTTCCGCGCGCTCGGTGATCAACAGCTTGACGCGATCGTTCTTTCCCACGCGCATCTCGATCACAGCGGCACCTTGCCAGTCCTCATGCAGCGGCAGCCGAACGCGCGCATTTTCATGACGGAAGCAACGGCGGAAATCGCGAGCGCGCTCCTCCACAATTCTGTGAACGTGATGACGCGGCAACGCGAAGAGCTGGGCCTCGTGATGTATCCGCTCTTCACCCATCGCCAAACCGATCGCGCTACCGACCAATGGCGCGCCTGCCCGTTGCGGCAGCCGTTCACTCTCGACGGTGAGCGCGCGCGTCGCGATGGAGAAGAAGGAATCACCGTCGAATTTGTCGACGCGGGACATGTTCTCGGCGCGGCTGGAGTTATTCTGCGCGCGGAAGGGCGAACGATCTTTTACACCGGCGACGTTAACTTCGACGACCAAACCGTGACCGCGGCCGCCGTTTTTCCCGAGACCGGCGTCGATGTGCTCATCATCGAAACGACGCGCGGCGACAGTCCGACGCCAGCAGGATTCACTCGCGCGGCTGAGGAACGCCGGCTTGGGGAGGCGATCGATCGCGCGTTCCGCGCCGGCGGTTGTGTCCTCATGCCGGTTTTCGCGCTCGGAAAAACTCAGGAGGCGCTCGGCATGATCTACAAATTCCGGCGCGAAAAATTGCTCGGCGAATTTCCGGTCTACATCGGCGGACTGAGCGTGAAAATCTCGGAGATTTACGATCGGCGCGCGCTCACGACGCGTCGCTTGTTGCCGCGGCTGCAGTTACTCGAGGAAGTGGCGCCGTTTGTCCTCAATGGCCAAAGCATCCACGATGCTCCCGCCCGTCCGGGACGCGTCTATGCGCTCTCCAGCGGAATGATGACACCAAAAACGCTCTCGAATATTTTCGCCCGGCGAATCATCGAGAACCCGCAGCATTACATTTTCTTCGTCGGTTACGCCGATCCGGCATCGCCCGCTGGTCTTCTGCGCACCGCGAAGCCCGGCGATCTTGTCACGCTCGATCCCGACGAGCCGCCGCAGCGGGTCGCCTGTCATATCGAGCAGTTCCAATTCAGCGCTCACGCTTCGCGCGAATCGATCGTGGCTTACGCGACTAAGCTCGCGCCGAAAAAGATCGTGCTCGTGCACGGCGACGTGCCCGCGGTCGAATGGACGCGCGCGCAACTGGCGGCGGCGTTGCCCGAAAGCGAGGTGATCGTTCCAACGCCCGGCGTGGAAATGGAGCTGTGAGAATTGTCTCCTGGAATATCAATTCGCTCCGCCGGCGCCAGGAACGTTTTCTCGCGTGGCTGGCGGCGACTCAGCCGGACGTCGTTTGCCTTCAGGAAACGAAATGCACCGACGATCAGTTTCCGGTCCTCGATTTGAAAGCGGCGGGATATCACTCCGCGTTTCACGGGCAAAAATCCTACAACGGCGTCGCGATCATTTCGAAGATGGAGCCAACGGAAGTGCGGCCGGCGATGTGCGATGAAGCGGACGATCCCCAGGCACGGGTGATCGCCGCGACGATCGGCGGAATCCGCGTTTATTCGATTTATGCGCCGAACGGGCAGGCGGTAGGATCGCCCGCCTACGATTACAAGATGAAGTGGTACGCGCGGCTGCGGAATTGTCTGCAACGCGAGGGCGCCGATCCGCCGCTCGTGGTGTGCGGCGATTTCAACGTCGCGCCGGAAGACATCGATATTTATGATCCCGAGATCTGGCGCGGCGCGATCATGTGTTCGGAGGGCGAGCGGCGCGCGTTCGAAGAGCTGTGTGGAATCGGATTAGTCGATACCCTGCGATTGCATCATCCGGAGACGGGACTTTTTAGTTGGTGGGATTACCGGATGCTGTCGTTCCCGAAGAACCGCGGGCTGCGGATCGATGCCGTTCTGGCGGCTAACAATCTCGCGGAGAAATGCACCGCGGCGGGAATCGATCGCGAGATGCGAAAGGGAAAAGAACCGTCGGATCACGCGCCGATCTGGGCGGAGTTTTCGCTGTGAAGCCCCCGAAAAACCCGATCGTTATTTTCGATGGAGACTGCCATTTTTGCCGGCGCTGGATCGAACGTTGGCGCGACCTGACGCAAGGAACAGTTGAGTACGCGCCGTTTCAGGACGTCGCGGAACGGTTTCCCGAAATTCCACGCGAAAATTTCGAACAGGCAGTTCATTTCATCGACAGCGATGGCTCCGTGTATCGCGGGGCCGAAGCCGTTTTCCGCTCGTTAGGCCGCCGGGCGGGAGTTTGGTCCTGGTGCTACAAACACGTTCCTGGATTCGCGCCAATCACCGAAACGGCCTACGCGTTTGTCGCGCGTCGCCGGCGATTTGCATCGTTCTTCACGCGTTTGCTGTGGGGCAACGACGTCCGCCGGCCGACTTACTTCCGAACGCGCGACCTGTTTGTTCGTTCGCTCGGCGCCATTTATTTCATCGCGTTCGTTTCGCTCTGGTTGCAGGTCGACGGGTTGATTGGCGAGCGAGGGATTCTTCCCGTGGGCCAGCATCTTCAGCTCGCTCGCGACCAACTCGGGTCGGACGCGTTTTTCCTTTTGCCGACGCTTTGCTGGTTCGGGTCGAGCAATGCGTTCCTCCATTTTCTCTGCGGCGCCGGAGCCGTGCTCTCCATTTTTCTCGTGATTGGGCTCGCCCCCGTTTTGTCGCTTGCTCTGCTTTTCGTCCTTTATCTTTCGCTCACGATCGCCGGCCAGACGTTTCTCGGTTTTCAGTGGGACATCCTTCTTTTGGAAACGGGATTTCTGGCGCTCTTCTTCGCGCCGTGGCAATGGCGAATGAAAGTGGGCGCTGCCGCGCGGTTCCCCGGCGTCGGGTTCTTTTTGCTGAAGCTGCTTCTATTCAAACTGATGTTGATGTCGGGCGTGGTGAAGCTGGCCTGCGGCGATGAATGCTGGCGGAACCTGACGGCGCTCGATTACCACTATTGGACGCAGCCGTTGCCGACCGCGCTCGGATGGTGGGCGGATCAACATTCGGAGTGGTTCAAGAAATTCTCCGTCGCGTTCTGCCTCGTTGTCGAAATCATCGTGCCCTTTTTCATCTGGGCGCCGCGGCGATTGCGGCACCTCGCGGCGGGGCTTCTCATTTTTCTCCAGCTCGCCATCGCGGCGACCGGAAATTATTGCTTCTTCAATCTCCTAACGATCGCGCTCTGCTTGCTGCTCTTTGATGACGCGATATTAGGACGGACGGCGCCGCGCGTTGAGACGAGTCGCGATCCGCTCCATCCGCGCGGCTTGCCGGCGCTTATCGTTCTCGTTCTCACGTTGCCGATAAACGCGATGCTGATTTTTTCGGCGTTCAAACCGAAGGCTGACTGGCCCCGACCGATTGCGACGGTGGCCGGCTATCTCGAGTCGTTTCGAATCGTGAACGGTTACGGATTATTTCGCGTCATGACGAAGGCGCGACCGGAGATCGTGATTGAAGGAAGCGCTGACGGAAACGAATGGCAGGCCTATGAATTCAAATGGAAGCCGGGCGACTTGAACACGGCGCCTCAGTGGGCGGCGCCGCACCAGCCTCGACTCGACTGGCAAATGTGGTTCGCGGCGTTGGGCAGCTACCGGCAAAATCCGTGGTTCGTTAGCTTGCTCGAGCGATTGCTGCGCAATGAGCCGGCCGTGACCCGGCTGCTGGCGCGTAATCCATTTTCCGACGCGCCGCCTCGGTATGTTCGTGCGAAATTGTTCGAGTACCATTTCACAACGGCGGAGGAACATCGCGCGACTAGTGCGTGGTGGAAACGCGAAGAACAGGGCGAATATCTGCCGGCCGTTTCCCTGGAAAATTTTCAGCGCCGCTGAGCTACCAGGCCCACCCGCCGTGGGGCCCGGATTGGGGCGCCGGCGTGGCCTCACCCGCCACGGGCTCGTGAGCGTCGCGGTGCAAAAGAGGTTCCTCGGCACAGCCGCTCGCGAGGCCTATCACGATGAGTAGCAAAACCAGACGCACCATTGATGCAAAGTTTGTCGAAGCTTAAGGGAATCGCAAATCGGATCCGGACCTCCGGAGCGCTGGCGCTGCTCGCATTGGGACTGAGCAGTTGCGGCACTTACAACACCGTGAGCGATCTCGTGACGTCCCACGTTCCGGAGCGCCATACTGGGCGCGCCTCCTTCGTGGTCGATCTCGGCGAACAGCAGGCCTATCTTTACCGGGGAAAAAATCGGACTGCCGCATCGCGTATTTCCAGCGGGCGCGAAGGCCATCGCACGCCGCTCGGGCATTTCAGCGTGATCAGAAAAGACATTGATCATCGCTCCAGCCTCTACGGCAATGACGTCGACGATTCCGGTCGGATCGTGAAGGCGAATGTCGATGTGCGAAGGGACAGCAAACCGCCGCATTCGCATTTCGTCGGTGCATCGATGCCGTTCTTCGTCGAGTTCTCGCCGGGCTACGGTTTGCATCAGGGATACCTGCCTGGCGTTCCAGCTTCTCATGGCTGCATCCGCCTGCCGTACTGGAAAGCGCGGCAGTTTTACGACGCGGCGCAAATCGGCACGTCAGTGGCGGTGCGGCCGTAGCAGCAGGACCAGGAACGGCTCCCAGTTGAGGACCGGCGGTTCTCTGCCTATGATGACGCGTGCCGAAGGAAGAACAAATCGTGACCGAAGGAACGGTGACGCAGGTGTTGCCGGGCACCATGTTTCGGGTGGAATTGCCGGGCTCACGCAATGTGCTGGCCCATATCTCGGGCAAAATGCGCAAGCATTTCATCCGCATCGTGCCGGGGGACAAAGTGGAAGTCGAACTTTCGCCCTACGATCTGACCAAGGCACGAATCATTTTTCGCGAAAAATGAAACTCGTTTGCCAAGCGCAGTGAAAACACGAGTTTCGTTTCAGTTAAGAAGCATTTACCTTTAGCGCATGCGTGAGGTGAAAAAAACGCAGCGAACGAAAAGACCGAAAAAGAATCGACAGGAAAATATCATGGCTGAAGAAAACAAAACTACGACCCAGGGCGACAGCGGCTTTGTTCCGCCGGCGGCCCAGAACAAATTCGAAAGCAGCAAAACCCACGTGCGCAAATCCGCGGAGGATCTTCGTTCCGCCGCCGGCGTAATGGCGGACGATTTGAAATCGGCCGCAGGTGCGATGGCCGGGGAGTATCGCGACAAAGCCGAGCAGGCTTGGGAAGATGCGCGGGAACGCGTGCGCACTTTGCAGGACGACGGCGAGCAATACATTCGCGAAAATCCGACGAAGGCTGTCTTTACGGCGCTCGGGATCGGGTTCGTTCTCGGATTAATTTTCCGCCGCTAGAGGCCGGGCCTAATGGCTGGCGAAACGACGCGGTGCCGCAATCCCGCGGGACACGCCGGCTTGCTCCATAATCTCGTCTCGCTGCTCAACAGCCTGGCGGGATTCGTGGAAAGCCGGCTGGCGCTCCTGGCCGCCGAATCGAAGACCGCGCTGGTCCACGTTCTGGTGCTGGTGGCGTGTCTCGGCGCGGCCGCGTTTCTCGGCTTGTTCGGTTATCTCTTTTTGGTGGCCAGCGCGATCGCGGGATTGGCGCAGGCCTTTCATGTGTCGTGGATCAAAATCACGCTGATAGCGGCGTTGCTGCATTTCGTGCTCGCGTTCGTTTGTGTAATGATCGCGCGCAGCCGAATGCATAAATCGATGTTCGAAATGACGGGCGCGGAATTGAAAAAGGATCGCGAATGGCTCAAAAACCTGGACAAAGAAAGTCGCTCCACGAACTGAGGCAGGAATCGGCCCACTCGCGCGATCGACTGGGGCGCGATCTGAGCGGGCTGCGTTACGAGCTGGATTTTCCGCTCAAGTTCCGGAAGTCGTTTCAACGGCAAACCGTGCTCTGGATCGGCGCAGCGATCGTGGTGGGCGTCGTTCTCGCCGTGATGCCGGCGCGAACAAAGAAAATAAAAGTAAAGGCCGCGGCGAAGAGCAAGGGCGAACGCGAAAAGGAAGGAATTCTCGGCGCGGGCCTCGCGCTTGGCGCGTTGAAACTGGTCGCGACGATGCTGAAGCCTACGATCACCCGATACGTCGCAAAAAAGATGAGCGCCTATGCAGCTGGCGCCGCTCCGAGGCGGCGTTCGTAAAGACCTACTTCACGGTCGCAGGAACGGGAATCACATACTTCCCGTCTTTCTCAGCGACGAAGCTTTCGCTGCTGCTGCTCGAACTGCCGTTGGCGTCTTTCATCTCGACGCTGATCTTCAATTTCTTCGTCGGCGTCAGCGGCAACTTGGCTTTGCTTCCGTCGGGTCCGGTCTGGATCTCGGATGCTTTCTTCGCATCCTCGGGCGTGACATCGACCAGCTCGATCTTGGAAATCTTCGCCGTGCCCGCGCCTTCAACCGCCATCATCTTAAAAAACTCGAGCGCCATTGGGTTCGCGTCCTTCGTGTAAAGAAACGATTCGAGGGTAGCTTTGTCGCCTTTTTCAAAGGCGGCTTTGTATTTGTCGACAAACGCCTTGTCTTGCTCCGGCGTTCCCGCGAAGAGTTGACCGCAAGACAACGCCAGGACGAAAGAAAGAATGATCGCTTTGATTTTCATAAGAGCGGCCAGTTAGATGGGGAGACGGAATCGCGGCAAGCTTATTGTTAGGCCATGAAAGTTCTCGTCGTTGAAGATGATCCGCGGATTTCCGACGTGCTGGAATATGCGCTCAAGGCCGAAGGGCACGACGTCCAGAAAGCGCAGCGCGGCCGGGAAGCGATTGAGTTGGTGAAACGTGCGACGCCGGCGCTCATCGTTCTCGACGTCGGCCTGCCCGATATCGACGGATTCGAGGTCTGTCGCTCCGTCCGGAAGTTTTCCGATGTGCCGGTGATTTTTCTCACGTCGCGCAGTGATGAAATCGATCGTGTCGTGGGTTTGGAGATTGGCGGCGACGATTACGTGGTCAAGCCGTTTAGTCCGCGCGAACTGGTGGCCCGAATCAAGGCGATCCGGCGTCGACACGATCGCGCTGCGTCCGCGCCGGAGGAAACTCCAACCGAAACGGAGTTGCGCTACGGCCCGATCGCGATCGATTCCGAAAAGTTCCGGGTCCTGTCCGGCAACCGCGAGATCGTGCTGACGGCGCAGGAGTTCAAGCTTCTCGAACTACTCGTTAGGCATCCGGGCCGTGTCTTCACGCGCGCGCAGGTATTGAACCGCGCCTGGGGCGACGGCGGTCTGGTAACGGACCGAACGATCGACGTCCACGTGAAAAGTCTTCGGAAAAAATTCGGAAAGTTTGATTTCATCGAAACGGTGCGCGGGATCGGGTATCGCGCCCGGGAGTTGTAAATGCGGCTTCCCGGTCTGCACAGCATCCATTGGAAGGTGTTCGTGTTTCACCTCGCGGTGCTGATTCTGCCGCTCGCTTACATTTCGTACAAAGTCCGGACGAGCATCGAGACTAGTTATCTCCATTCGACTGAGGAAGGGATGATCGATACGGCCGCGGTCGTCAGTGAATTTTACGCGCGGCTTTACGGAGAGTTCGGAGCCGATTCGGAGAAAGTGGCGGCGGAACTGTCGCGCGTTTATTCGAACCTCAACGAGACCTACGAAATCAAGGCGCGCCTCTTCGGTTTTACGAGAGCGGAGGTCGACACGCGGCTGCTCGTTTACGATCCGGCGGGTCGCGTGATCTTCGACACGAAAGGAACCGCGACGAACCAGGATTTCTCGAAAGCGGAAGACGTTCGCCGCGCTTTGAGCGGTCGCTACGGTTCGCGCTGGGAACTCGATAAGCCGCATCAGCGGGTAAACATCTACAGCACGCTGCCTGTTTTCGTGGAGGGCAAAACGGTGGGCGCGGTGAGCGTCTCGAAATCGACGAATCGGATCCGGAATTTTATTTCGCGTGCCCTCGAGGGCTTCGTGTGGCCGGGCGTGATCGCGCTCGTTCT
>DATILK010000019.1:0-2281 GCA_035476555.1 Chthoniobacterales bacterium
CGTTGTTGCGCGGAAATCGCGACATCGATCACGTTCACCTCTTTCCACGCCGCGAATTTCGAGGATTCGGCGCGCCCGCTCGTTTGTTGCCTTGGATTCGGGAAACGCGCCAGTTGCGACCGGATGTGGCGCTGGATTTCCAGGGGCTGTTCCGCAGTGCATTAATCGCCCGGATTAGCGGCGCAAAAGCAATTTTGGGAATGAGCGATGCCCGCGAAGGTTCGCGCCTTTTTTATACGCAGGTCGCGCGAGTCGATCGGCGGGAGCACGCCGTCGATCGCTATTTCAAGTTAGCCGAGTCGTTCGGCGCGGCTCTGCGCGATTTGCGTTTTGCGATTCCAACTGGGGATCAACCACCGCGTTTCGATGCTTTTCCCGGATTCGTTGTTCTCCATCCCTACGCCCGCGGACGCAATAAATCGATCGGAGCCAATGTAATTCTGGAATTTTGTCGCGTGCTGGCGCCCGCCCGCGTCGTGGTCGTCGGCAAATCCGGCCGAAGATTTCCGGCACCGGAGAATTGCGTGGATTTGACGAACCAGACTACGCTTCTGCAATTGGTCTGGCTTTTACGCGCGGCTGCATTCGTCATCAGCGTCGATAGCGGCCCGATGCATGTGGCCGCGGCGGTGACCACGAATCTGGTTTCGATTCATACCTGGACCGATCCACGCCGTGTCGGCCCTTATAATGACGCCGCGACAATTTGGAAAAACGGAAAGCTTTTTCGCGTCGCCGACCTCAAGTCCGCGACCGATCTCCGCAAGGGACGAAAGTTCCTGCGCGAAGACGTCGGGCCGATCGCAGATCTTGCCCTGAGCGCGCTAGCGAAACAGCCGCTGGCGTGAACTCCAGCCCTCGACTTAACGTCCGTCATCCCGAGTGAAGTCCAGGGATCCCGCCGCGAAACCTTAAAGATAACTTCAACGGAATCCCTCGGCTTATGCTCGGGATGACGAAATGCGTTGTTTCAAAATGAACTCCGCAATCGGCAAGTCCCCGGCGTAGGTGATCTTCAAATTGTGATCCTGCGCTGGCACGATCACTATGCTTCCGCCCGCATGTTCAATCGCGGAAACTTCATCGGTGACGATCAGCGAATTGCTACTGATACGTTCGTACGCCTCAAGCAGCGACGCTCGCCGAAAAATCTGCGGCGTCTGCATCGCGAAAACATTTTGCCGATCGATCGAGCCGCTCACAACCTGATTGGCGTCGGCAAACTTGAGCGTGTCCGTGATCGGCGCCGCCAAAACTGCGGCGCCATGTTTCCGCGCCGCCGAGAAGACGCGCTCGATTTCGCGGGGCGTAATCAACGGGCGCGCGGCATCGTGCACCGCCACAAACTCCGAATTTTCGGCTAACTCTTTCAGGCCAGCCTGCACCGAATCCTGTCTTCGCTCACCTCCGCGAACCACTGCGCGGACTTTTCTTCCGCCGGCCCGGTTGATCGCATCTTGGACGAGCTTGGGATCCCGACAGACGATGATGATTTCGCTTACTGATTCCGCCTCTTCGAATGCCGCCAGCGCATGTTCGAGAACGGACCGGTCGCCGAGCTTTGAAAATAACTTATCAAAACCGACGCGCTTGCTGCTGCCGGCTGCGACGATGATGGCGGTGAGCATCTTTGAATCGTTAATTGCCAGTCCGTGAATCGTGAACTGTGAATCGCTACATGGTCAAATCGTTATACCGATTCACGTTTTAACGATTTAACGAATCACGAGCCCAACTGTCGTGACACCTCCGCGCTCAGCGTTTTCCCATCGGCGCGCCCCGCAATTTTCGGCTGCAACGCTTTCATCACCGCGCCCATTTGCGCGCGCGAACTCGCACCGACTTCACGAATGGTGTCGGCAACGATCTTTTGCAACTCTGCCACGCTCATCGCCTGGGGGAGGTACTGATTCAGCACCGCAATCTCCGCTTTCTCTTTTTCCGCCAGCTCGGCGCGCCCGCCCTTTTCAAAACTTTCGATCGAATCCTGTCGCTGTTTTACCTGCTTGCGAATTACCGTTATCGCATCGGCATCGTTAAGTTCACCATCGGCGCCGACTTTCTCGATGGTCGCGTTTTTGAGCGCGGCTTTGAGCAAGCGAAGGACGCTCAGGCGCGCAGCATCCTTTGCCCGCATCGCATCCTTCAAATCTTCGTCGACTCGCTTCTGCAACGACATATCGCGAGGCTATCGATGCGAGACGCGCGCGCAACTGTCTTCCGGATTGGGGAGCGCGGGAAGGCCGTCGAATGAAAAACCCACAGCTCGCTACCCGGGACG
>DATILK010000020.1:0-10786 GCA_035476555.1 Chthoniobacterales bacterium
TGGAGGCGGTCGGCGCAGGAGACCTGCTCGAATCCTCCGCTGAAAATATTTCTGCGCTCCTTCGCGGTGCGCCGCCGCCCCTTTATCGCGAGGTCGTGGAAGAGCTGGCGCAAACGGAAGCATGGGCGGAGTTGAACGACCGGTTTTTCCGCACGCTCGCTTTTGGCACAGGCGGTCTGCGCGGGCGGACGATCGGCAAAGTCGTGACGAAAGCCGAGCGCGGCAATGCGAAGGAAGGCGAACCGCCCGAGTTCCCGTGCGTGGGAACGAACGCGATGAATTTCTACAACGCCAGTCGCGCCACGCAGGGTCTTGTCGCTTATCTGCTCGAGTGGCGAGCAAAGGAAAAGATCGCGGGCCGGCCGAGGATCGTTATTGTCCACGACACGCGGCATTATTCGAAAGCGTTCGCTGAGCTCGTGGCGAAGACCGCGGTGGAGAATGGTTGCGATGCCGCGGTTTTCGAAGGCCCGCGTTCGACGCCGGAGCTCTCGTTCGCCGTGCGCTATCTCCGGGCCAGCGCCGGCATCGTCATCACGGCGAGCCACAATCCGCCGCATGATAACGGTTTTAAATGTTACTTCGACGACGGCGCCCAAGTCATTGACCCGCACGCCAGCGCGATCATCGCGAAGGTGAATTCGATCGCGAGCGAAACCTACCCAGCGAAATCGGATCGGGGCGAAATCCAAATCCTCGGCCACGAAGTCGACGATGCATTCATGGAACGGCTTGAAACCCTGATCCTGAACAAGGAGCTAGTGCGCTCCGCCAAAGATCTGCGCATTGTCTTCACTCCGCTCCACGGAACCGGTGGCGTCACTATCAAACCGTTGCTCGCGCGGCTCGGATTCAATTTCTCGGTCGTCACGGAACAGGACCGCTTCGACGGAAATTTTCCGACGGTCGATTCGCCGAATCCGGAGAACGCCGCCGCGCTTCGTCTGGGAGTGGAGCTGGCGAAAAAGAACGACGCCGATCTGGTGGTCGCGACGGATCCCGACTGCGATCGGATGGGCGTGGCGGTTCGTGATCCGAACGGCGAGATGAAACTGCTGACCGGAAATCAGATCGGTTCGTTGATGGCGTATTACCGCGCCAAAACTCTTTTCGATCTCGGCATCTTGAATTCCGAGAACGCAAAGCGCGGCGTGATTATCAAGACGTTTGTCACGACCGATCTCCAGAAAGCGATTGCCGAGAAATTCGGTTTGCGCTGCGTCGAGACGCTGACCGGTTTCAAATACATCGGCGCGAAGCTTCGGACGTATGAGTGCGCGATCCCGGAATCGGTCCGCGCCAACTATGCGGAGCTGAGCGAAGAAAAGACTCGCGAGCTTCGCTTGCAGTATTCGTCTTTCTACATTTTTGGCGGCGAAGAAAGTTACGGATACAGCGGCGGCGATTTCGTTCGCGACAAGGACGGCAACGGCGCGGTGATCATGTTCTGCGAAGTCGCGGCCTACGCGAAATCAAAGGGGCTTACTGTCGCCGCTCTACTCGACGAGATTTTTTCGGAGTTCGGTTATTTCGAGGAATACACCGGTTCGCTCACGTTCGAAGGCGCTGAAGGTGCGGAAACGATCAAGCGCCTGCTCGCTTCCTATCTGGCGAATCCGCCGGCAGAAATGCTGGGCACGAAAGTCGCGCGGGTGAAGAATTTCGAGACGGAAACGTTCCGCGACGTGGAAGGCGACGAAATTCCGAAGGAGAAAATGCTGATCTTCGAATTGGAAGATCACACGCGGATCGCGGTCCGCGCTTCCGGGACCGAGCCAAAGATCAAGTATTACCTGTTTGCCCAACAACGACCTGTCGGATCGAAATTCACCAATGAAGAACTCGCGACGATCAAAGAAAAGATCGGAGCGCGGTTAAAGGCACTCTGGCAATGGCTGCGGGACGACGCGATGAAACGCGCCGGATAAACCCTCGACATCTCGTCGAAGCGAAGGAAAGGTTTTCGCCATGAGTTCCCGGGAAATAAAACTCACTGGCGGCGAAATCTCGATCCTCAAAAAGATCGGCCTCTCTGGTGCGCCACTTTTCGGGAAGTTGCTAATCGATCGGATCGAGGAAATGGAAACCGGCGAGTTCCTCGACACGCTTTGCGGATTGCTCGACCTCGGCTACGTCCTCTCAAACAAGGTCAACATCCGGCTGATGGCGGATGTCGAGAAAGCTTTCTTCCGCGTGAATCCGGCGCACACGAAAGAGTTGCAGGAGGCTGTGAACCCGGCCCGGAAGCGCGAGCGCGAACGGCAGGAGCGGTTGCGCCGCCGCTGACATCGCGTGGCGCGAATTTCCAAACTGCTGCGGCTCCTCTGGCCCTGGCTCGCCGCGATTGCGACCGGCGTTCTTTACGCCGCGTGTTTCCCGCCATTCAATTACGATTGGCTTTGTTGGATCGCGCTCACGCCATTGCTCGCCGCAGTCTGGTTTTCGGGCGGAGAATCGAAGCGGCGCTGGATGCGCGACATTCTGCTCGGTTACGTCGCGGGCGTTTCGTTTTTCTGGAGCATTTTTTCGTGGCTGCAGACGGTGACAGTTCCCGGCTGGTTTTTGGTCGGCGCTTACATGGCGATTTACATCGCGCTCTGGAGCTGGCTCTGCGGATTGCTTCGGCCGGGTTTGCGGAAGTTGCGCGATAAACCAGTCGAAGGACTTGCGGCCGTCTCGCAGAGGTTGAATCAGAAATACGCCGCTGAACGTGGCGAAATGATTCAGCCGGACGTTCCGGAACTTGCGCCGGATTCGCCCGCTCGGCGTTCGCCGTGGCTCAGCTCCATCAACAATCTGCGGCTCGCCTTTTTTCTCGCGACCGCGTGGGTCGCGCAGGAATGGCTGCGCAGCATCGTCTTTTCCGGTTGGGGCTGGAACACGCTCGGCACCGCCTTGCATCGGCAGATCGTTTTGATTCAGATCGCGGAGCTTACGGGCGTCGCCGGACTCTCATTCATGGTCGCGTTCACGAACGTGATCCTTCTCGCGACCGTTCGGCGTTTCATTCTCGAGACGCAGGTCAAACCGATGCGGCCGCATTTCGATCTGACGTTGACGATGGCGAGCGTCGTCGGCGTAATGGCATTCGGGCTTCATTGCCTGCAAATCCATCGCGAAACTTCGCCGCTCAATGTCGCGCTCGTGCAGCCGAACATTCCGCGCGAAGAAAAATTCACGGTCGAATTCGCGACCAAGACTTTTGATTTATTCACGCGCCTGAGCCGGCCGGCTTTGGAATCGAGCATTAAACCCGATCTGCTTGTCTGGCCGGAAAGCGCGATGCCCGGGCCGGTGCTCGGCGACGAATTGAGTCACCGGTTCGTCATGGATTTTTCCGCGTCCGCGAAAACGGACCTGATGCTTGGCACGATCGATCAGGACGAAGAACACGCTTACAACGCGGCGTTGCTCGTTTCCGACGGCGGCGCGCACCTGCAGATTTATCGAAAGGTCCACCTGGTGCCGTTCGGCGAATACGTGCCGGGACGCCACACGATTCCGCTGCTGGCGCGCGTCGTCGGCGATCAGGTCCCGGACGATTTCGCGTTCGGAAAAGAGTTTACTGTTTTCAAACTGAGCGGCGACAAAGCGAAGATTGCGCCGTTGATTTGCTTCGAGGACACGATTGGCGATCTCGCACGCCAATTCGTTTTGGCCGGCGCCAATCTTCTCGTCAACGTCACCAACGACGGCTGGTTCCTCCGCAGCGCGGGCTCGCGGCAGCATCTCGCGAACGCCGTCTTTCGTTGCGTCGAAACGCGGCTCCCGATGGTTCGCGCTGCGAACACCGGCGTAACGTGTTTCATCAACGAATTCGGCAACATCACGGAAATGTTGGTCGACGAAAACCGCAGTCCGTTTACGCAGGGAACGTTGACCGGCCAGGTCGGCATCGTCGCGAATCCCGAGCCGACGTTTTATGTGCGTCACGGAGAGTGGTTCGCCTATGTGTGCGTTGTCATCGCCGCGCTGACGCTCCTTTTCGTCGTTGGTCGATCTATGGTCCGGCGAAAATTGTAGCGCGCGCCCTAACGCTTCGGTATTGCTCTGACCAACCACATGGCGACCAACGGCGAATTTGCAATTTACGTGCGCGGACTCCGCAAGAAGTACGGCAATTTCGAAGCCGTCAAAGGAATCGATTTTGAAGTGCGCCCCGGGGAAGTCTTCGGCTTACTCGGGCCAAACGGCGCCGGCAAAACGAGCACGGTCGAGATTCTCGAAGGATTGCGACCGCGGACAGCAGGCGACGTGAAAGTGCTCGAATTCGATCCGGACCGGCAAAAGCAAAAGCTGAAGGACCGGATCGGCGTTTGTCTTCAGGCAACGAATTTGCCCGACAAGATCACAGTGACTGAAGCGCTCCAGCTTTTCGGTGCGTTTTACACCCGCAATATCGACGGCGCGGCGTTGCTGAAGCGATTGCAACTCGACGAAAAGAAGGACTCCTATTACGCGACGCTCTCCGGCGGGCAGAAGCAGCGGCTCGCGATTGCCCTCGCGCTCATCAACGACCCGCAGCTCCTTTTTCTCGACGAGCCGACCACGGGACTCGACCCGCAGGTGCGTCTCGAGATTCGCGATTTAATCGAAGAGCTGAAAGCCGAAAAACGCACGATCGTGATGACGACGCACTACATCGAGGAAGCCGAACGCCTCTGCGATCGGGTAGCCATTATCGATTCCGGCGAGATCATCGCGAGCGGTTCGCCGCGCGAGCTTCAGGCGAAAAGCGCGAACCAGGCCGCAATCGAGATCGTGCTCGCACAACCGTGGAGCGGCGAATTGCCGCCATGGCCGGACGCGATTCGCAGCACGCTGAGCGAAGACGGTCGTCGCATTCACGTCGCCTCCGAAAAGCCGGCCCGAACTTTGGTCGAAATGGTGAAGTGGGTCGACGCGCAGCGGCTCGAGCTCGAGGACGTTCATCTGAAACGGCCGACGCTCGAGGATGTGTTCATCGAGCTCACTGGAAAGAAACTTCGGGATTAACCGATGAAAACCTTTGTCGCCCTCGCCCGAATCGATTTGAAGCTGGCGCTCCGGAATCGTTCGGTCCTGTTCTTCAACTATTTCTTCCCGCTCATTTTCTTTTTCATGTTCGGCTTCCTGATGCACGCCGAACAGGGTTCGCGAATTATTCAGGTTGTTGGCATGGTGACGGCCATTGGTATTTTGGGCAACGGCCTCTTCGGCGCCGGAATGCGCGCCGTCCAGGACCGGGAAACCGATGTGCTCCGGCGTTACAAAGTCACGCCGATAACACCAGTCCCCTTGCTCGCGGCGTCGATGGTTACCGGCGTCATTCTTTACCTGCCGGGCCTGATCGTTGTCCTCGTCCTGGCAAACCGGATGTTTGGAATGTCTGTCCCTCCAAATCTCGGTTCCCTCTTTCTTTTCGCGATCATCGCCTGCGTCGCGTTTCGATCCATTGGATTGATCATTGCCGCGGTCGTCAACTCATCGCAGGAAAGTCTCATCCTCATCCAGCCGCTCTACATGGCCATGCTTTTTTTGAGCGGCGCAACGTTCCCGATCAGTCTCTTTCCCGACTGGCTCCAGGGATTGTCCCATTTCATTCCGGCGACCTATTTGATGATCGGGATCGCCGGCATTCTCCAGCACGGCGAATCCGTCGTGCAGAACTGGCAGGCAGTCGCCGCGCTGATTGTCACTGCACTCATCGGCCTTTTTATTGCGACCAAGCTTTTCCGCTGGGAAAAGGAGGAGAAACTGCGCAACTCCGCCAAACTTTGGGTGTTTGCCGCGCTCGCGCCGTTTCTGATTCTTGGCATTTACCAATCGTGGAGCCGGCAGGATCTCGCGAAAGCGAAAATCCTCGCGCGCGATATCGAGCGCGGAAAGACCTGGTTGATCCAAAACGCGCGCATCTTTGTTGGCGACGGGAAAGTGATTGAGTCGGCGTCGATCCTGATCAAGGGCGGAAAAATTGCCGAGATATACGAAGGGAACGCGCCCGACCCGAAAACTCTGAAGGCTGACGTGGTGGAAGCGGCGGGCAAAACGGTGTTGCCGGGGTTGATCGATGTCCACGTCCATCTCGGGGCGAGCGGCGGATTCCTCGAGGACTTTTCGAAATTCGATCCGAAGAAAGCGACGCAACGCGAGCTGCAATCTTATCTCTTCTGCGGGATCACGTCGGTTCGCAGCGCGGGCGATGCGATCGACGACATGCTTAAAGTCCGGAAGCTTTTCGGCAGTGGAGAAAAGCTCGGGACCGAATTGTTCCTCTGCGGGCCGCTTTTCACCGCCGAAGGTGGACACGGAACTGAGTACGGAAAGTTCCTGCCGGAAGCGGCACGCGCCAGCTTCATCGCGCAGTTCGTTCGCACGCCGAAATCACCGGAAGAAGCGCGCCAGCAAGTGGACGCTCTTGCGGCCCAAAAGGTCAATGCGATCAAAGGCGTTCTGGAATCCGGAGCGCCCGGATATCCGTTCAATCGGATGGACGTAAACATTCTTCGCGCCGTGACCGAGGAAGCGCATGCGAAAGGTTTGCCTGTCGCAGTCCACACGGGAAAAGCGGCCGACGTTGTCGATGCCGTCTCGCTGCCGGCTGATTCGATCGAGCACGGTTCTTTTGTGGACGAAATTTCCGACGCAACGATTGCCGAGATGAAGGCGAAAGGGATCGCGTACGACCCGACGTTATCGGTGGTGGAAGGTCTGAGCAGCTTCGCGCGCGGCGACACGAGCCTGCTCAAACGTTCGCTGGTTCAACAAGTCACTCAGAAGGAATTGATCGAGGGAACCCAAAAGGCGGCGTCCAAGCCTGAGCTGAATGAAATGCGTGAAGGTCTTAAGCATTGGCCGATGTCACTCGACATTGGCGGAAAGAATTTGCTGAAGGTATCGCGGGCCGGCGTTCCGCTCGTCACCGGTTCAGACGCCGGGAATTTCCTTGTCCTTCACGGACCGACGGTCCAACGCGAGATCGAGCTTTGGGTTGCCGCCGGAATACCGGTCGAGGTCGCGTTGCAGGCGTCGACGTTAAACGCCGCGAAGCTGCTCCGGGCCGACGCGCGCATCGGGACTGTTGAAAAGGGCAAGGAAGCGACCTTATTGATTGTGGATGGCAACCCGCTTCAGGATGTCCACGCGCTTTCCGCCGTTTCGACAGTGTTCATGAAAGGCGAGCGCGTAAATCGCACCGCCCTTCTCCAGGAGAAATAGTCTATGCAATGTTATTCAATCATTTGGCGTCGTTTTTTTGTTCGTTCCGGCATTTTGTTTCTCGCCCTGGTGGCTGCCCGCCTCGCCGTCGCTTATGGACCCGTCGGCCACGAAATCGTCGGCGCGATAGCCGATGAAAAATTGGCGCACACCCCAACTGGCGAAAAGGTGGCCGCGCTTCTGGACGGCCTCACTTTGGAAAAGGTATCGACGTATCCGGACGAGATCCGGGGTTGGGACAAGAACGGACCGGATGATCCGAACACGTTTCATTTTTCCAAACATCCGAAAATCGACGCTCAGCTGCGCGATTACTGGCACGCTAACCCCCCGACAAAAGACCTGAATTCGGCGACGCCATCGCATCATTGGTTCCATTACACCGACGTGCCGGTGGCCGGCGCGGAAAAATACGGCGACGGCCAGGCCGGCCGTTCGAAGTGGGACATTGTCCACATGATTCCGTATTGCATCGGTGTCCTGAAAGGCGAGGTGCCCGAGGACAATCCGCGCAAGATCACGAAGCCGATTGCCGTGATCTTGCTGGCCCATTTCGTGGGCGACATTCATCAGCCGCTCCACGTGGGCGCCGAATTTTTCGACAAGGAAGGTCATGCCGCGAATCCCGACAAATCGACCGGCCTGCTGGAGGATCAGGGCGGCAACACGCTCACCTTAAATCTCACGAGCGGCGGAACCGAGCTAACACGCCACGCGAAATTCCATTATTTCTGGGACAGCGAAAGCGTGATGGCGAACTTGCCGCCAATGCCTGACACGCTTTCGAAAGAGGAGAAGCACGAGAAAATCGAGGCGGCAAAGAAGGTTTTGGTTCAGGAATTTGTCACGCACGAGCCGAAGGATTGGCGGCTGCCGTCAAACATTGCCTTGAAAGATTACGCCGAGGCGTGGGCGAACGACATCATGCCGATCGCCCGGGAGGCGCATGACCGTCTCCAGTTCCGCGAGGTAGCGGCGAAGCAGATGGACGACGGAACCGTGGCAGCCGCCGGGTTCCTGGACGAGAAGAAATCAGCCGATGGCATTTCCTACTATGACTGGTCAGGTCGCGTTGCCCGCCAGGAATTAGCCAAGGCGGGCTGGCGTCTGGCGGACGTGCTCCAGCAGGCCCTGCGGTAAAAGCAAAACGGCGATCCGGACACGCCGAATCGCCGTTCAAATTGCGTTGCTTTAACTGTTAGGCCTTGGCCTCTTTCTTTTCGTGCATCTTGCTGCACTCGGCTTTTAAGGTCGCCATTTGCTCCTTCGAAAGAATCCCTTCCGCCGACTTCATGAACGCCTCCATGCTCTCTTTCGTGCAACCATCCTTGTTACATTTTTGGACGAGCCCATCCATCTTCGTCTTCTGTTCGGCCGAAAGATTCAGCTTTGTGAACGACGCCGAGTCCATCTTCTCGCCCGTCGCGCAACACGCATGATCTTTATCTTTGTCCCCGGCGAACGCGGGAGTCACCACAAACGCCGCCGCCGTCATCAATGCAACCGCAGTAAATTTCTTCATGATGCGAGGTTAAGACAGCGGGCCGGAGTTGTCGTTCAAATTTCTCGACTTATCGGCAACGACTGCAAAGGATGCCGAGCGTGAAAACAAAACTCTCGGTGGCGGCGCTCATAATGAGCGGAGGTGTCATGATGATGTTCGCGGCGACCAAGGCCGATCCCAAGGCCGATCCTTGCGCTGAAAAATATAAGAGTTGCACCGACTCGTGCTCTATTGTGCAGGGGCAAAGTTTGGCCAGGGGAGTTGATCGCCTCCGGGCGGAAAACGCCTACAACAGATGCGTTAAAGCCTGCGAAAAGGCCAAGACCGACTGCGACGGCAAAGCAAAGAAACCCTGAGTTGCTCTTGCAGCTTTAGGTAGCAATGAACCTCAGGCTGCCGTTATCAGCCTCGACTTTGATCCGCTGGCCTTCGCGGAATTTGCCCTCGAGAATTTCCAGGCTCAGCGGATCGAGAATGTATTTCTGGATCGCGCGCTTCAGGGGCCGCGCGCCGTAAACCGGATCGTAGCCGTGGCTGGCCACGAAAGCCTTCGCGGCATCGGACAGTTCCAACGTAATCTTCTGGTTCTCAAGCCGGCGAATTAACCGGCGCAGCTGAATCTCGACGATCTTCTTCAGCTCGTCCTCGCTCAGACGGTCAAAGATGATGATGTCGTCGATCCGGTTCAGAAACTCCGGCCGGAAATGCTGACGCAACGCGTCCATGACCAGCCGCTCGCGCGCGGCCGGCGACGATTCCTCCATGATGAATTGCGAGCCGATGTTCGACGTCATGATGATGACGGTATTTTTGAAATCGACCGTTCTCCCCTGCCCGTCCGTGATCCGGCCGTCGTCGAGCACCTGGAGCAGCACGTTGAACACGTCCTGGTGCGCTTTCTCGATCTCGTCGAAGAGCACGACTGAATACGGTTTGCGCCGAACGGCTTCGCTCAACTGCCCGCCTTCCTCGTATCCGACGTAGCCCGGCGGCGCGCCAATCAATCGAGAAACGGTGTGCTTCTCCATGTATTCGCTCATGTCGATCCGCACCATCGCGTTCTCGTCGTCGAACAAAAATTCCGCGAGCGCACGGGACAGTTCCGTTTTGCCCACGCCGGTCGGTCCGAGAAAAATGAAAGAGCCGATGGGCCGGTTCTCGTCCTGTAGTCCCGCGCGCGATCGGCGAATCGCATTCGCCACCGCCTTGATCGCGGGGTCCTGTCCGATGACCCGTTGATGCAAATGTTCCTCGAGCCGGATCAATTTCTCGCGTTCGCCTTCCTGCAAACGCGAAACCGGAATGTGCGTCCAACTCGAGACGACTTCCGCGATATCTTCTTCGGTGACTTCCTCGCGGAGCAAACGATTGCCGCCTTCCTTGATCTTCTCCTCGACACTCCGCACTCGTTTCTCCAACTCCGGGATGCGCCCGTATTGCAGCTCGCTTGCCTTCGCCAATTCGCCCCGGCGCTGCGCGCGTTCCAGTTCCGTCCGCGCCTGCTCGATTTCTTCCTTCAGCTTTCGCTGTTCGTCGATGACCGACTTTTCCTTCTGCCATTCTGCTCTTAGCGCGGAGGATTTTTCTTTCAGTTCCGCCAATTCCTTCTCGAGCTTCTTCAGTCGTTCCTTGCTCGCAGCGTCCTTTTCTTTCTTAAGCGCCTGCCGCTCCATCTCGTGCTGCATGATCTCGCGCTCGATCACGTCGATCTCCGTCGGCATCGAATCGAGCTCGATCTTCAAGCGCGACGCCGCTTCATCGACAAGGTCCACCGCTTTGTCCGGCAAAAACCGATCGCTGATGTAGCGATGCGACAACACCGCCGCCGCGACGAGAGCCGCGTCCTGGATCCGCACGCCGTGATGCACTTCGTAGCGTTCCTTCAATCCACGCAGGATCGCGATCGTGTCCTCGACCGTCGGCTCGTCCACCATCACCGGCTGGAATCGGCGTTCGAGCGCCGCGTCTTTCTCGATGTATTTGCGATACTCGTTCAGCGTGGTCGCGCCAATCGTGTGCAACTCGCCGCGCGCCAGTTGCGGCTTGAGCAGGTTGGAAGCATCGACCGATCCTTCCGCCGCGCCC
>DATILK010000021.1:0-4769 GCA_035476555.1 Chthoniobacterales bacterium
GACTTAGCTTTGTCGGCCGCGCCCGCCAATGTTTCACGTGGAACATGATCGTTTCTACGACGCATTATGACGTGATCGTGGTCGGCAGCGGTCATGCGGGAGTCGAAGCGGCGTTTGCGTCCGTGCGTCTAGGTGCGTCAACGCTTATCCTGACCCAGAATCTCGATACGGTGGCTCAAATGTCGTGCAACCCTGCTATCGGAGGCTTGGCGAAAGGGCATATTGTACGCGAAATCGATGCGCTCGGAGGAGCGATGGGAATTAACGCGGACGTTACCGGTATCCAGTTTCGTCTCCTAAACAGAACCAAAGGCCCAAGCGTGCAAGCCCCTCGCGTCCAATGCGACAAGAAAGCGTATCAATTTCGGATGAAAGCCGAGTTAGAGCGCACTGCCAATTTATGGCTCAAGCAAGCGACGGTTTCCAAGATTCTAATTGATCACGGTTCTCGAGTGGCGGGTGTTGTGACGGACATCGGCGTGACCTTCCGTGCCGGTGCCGTGGTTGTCACCTCTGGAACGTTCCTGCGGGGATTGCTTCATGTCGGCGAACATTCGCGGCCTGGCGGACGAATGGCAGATACGAGCTCCGGTTTAAGCACGGCGCTGCGAGAACTGGGATTTGAGGTAGGAAGGTTCAAGACCGGCACTCCCTGTCGAATCGATAAACGGTCAATCGATTTTGGGCGCTGCGAGAAACAATTGGGCGACGATCCGCCGGTGCGATTCAGCTTCGTGCCGCCGCAGCAATCCAGAAATGACGACATATTCACCTTCAATCGCGAGCTGTTCCCCGTGGAACAGTTGCCGTGCTGGATCACCTACACCACCGAACGAACGCACGAGATTGTCCGCCAAAATCTCAAGAAATCGGCGCTTTATTCTGGGCGGATTGAAGGGACGGGACCGCGGTATTGCCCATCGATCGAGGACAAAGTCGTCAAATTTCCCTCGAAATCAGCGCATCAGATTTTCCTCGAGCCTGAGGGCCGTCATACCGAGGAATTCTACGTGAACGGCCTGTCGACGAGTTTGCCCTACGACGTTCAAGTTGAGTTCGTCCGGTCGATTCCCGGTTTGGAACGCGCTGAGTTGATGCGACCAGGGTATGCTGTGGAGTACGACTATTTTCCTCCCACCCAGCTCAGGCCGACGCTTGAAACGAAACGAATCGAAAGGCTCTATTTTGCCGGTCAAATTAACGGAACGTCTGGATATGAAGAGGCTGCGGCTCAAGGATTTATAGCTGGATCAAATGCCGCATTAAAGGTTCAAGATCGGCCGCCATTCGTTCTCAGCCGAAAAGAGGCCTATATCGGAGTACTGATTGACGACTTAATCACGCTCGGAACCGATGAGCCGTATCGAATGTTCACGAGTCGCGCCGAAGAAAGGCTCTCATTACGTCACGACAATGCCGACCAACGCTTAACGCAACGCGGATTCGAAATTGGCCTGGTCGATACCCACCGACACGGAATTTTTCGCACGAAGATGGAAGCGCTCAATAAATTGCGGCAAACAATTCCAAAGATTTCGGTTGCGGGGCGACCGCTTACCGCGCTTCTGAAAACGCAGCAATTTAGTTTTCAGTCGCTGCCCGCGGATGTTCGCGGACTCGCTCCAGTAGAATTGTGGGAGCTGGTGGAAACGGACCTCAAATATGAAGGCTATGTGCAACGGCAAGCCGCCCAAAATGCAAAGCTCTTCCGCGACTTGAGCAGACCGATCCCGACAGACATCGATTACGAGACAATCGCTGGGTTGCGTCGCGAGACGCGGCAAAAATTATCAGTCGTTAGGCCGCAGTCACTCGGTCACGCCGCCCAAGTAAGCGGAATTACTCCGGCCGACATCTCGATTATCTCGATCTGGCTGCAGAAAAAAAAGCAGACTCAACCGGCCGGCGGCTAACGTCCCGGCGAAATGAAATCGTGTGGTTCCTGATTATTGAGTGCTGTCTGGTGGGCTATTTGTTCGGCTCGTTTCCGGCGGGCTACTTCGCGGGACGCCTCGCCGGTGTTGATGTTCGCACCGTCGGTAGCGGCAACATCGGCGCCACCAACGTCCTGCGTGTTCTCGGAAAAAAATGGGGCTACCCGGTCTTTCTCATCGATGCCCTGAAAGGCTTCTCCGCGGTGCGTGTAGCCTTCGTGCTCGTGAACCGATGGCCAGAAGCAAAACCGTACGCCGAATACATCGCGATCCTGGCCGCGTTGATGTCCGTCGCCGGCCATATGTTTCCGGTTTGGCTGGGATTCAAAGGCGGAAAAGGCGTAGCCACTTCGGCTGGCGCGCTCAGCGGGTTGATGCCCTTGGCGGTGCCAATCACCTTTTTCATTTGGATCCTGGTGTTTGAAACGACGCGTTACGTTTCGCTCGCATCGATCATCGCCGCCATCGCGCTGCCGATCATTGCCAGCCTGCTCGCGCATTGGAAATTCGTCGACACCTGGGCGCTGATCTTTTTTTCGATCCTGATCATGTTGCTCGTGCTCTGGCGGCATCGCTCGAATTTTTCTCGTCTTCTGAACGGAACCGAACAACGCTTCACGCGAAAGTGAGCATCCGCACCACGGCAATCCTTGGCGCCGGTGGCTGGGGCACCGCGCTCGCAGTTCTTTGGGCGAAGCGTGGCAATGCGATTACGCTTTGGGGCAACAACGCGGAGCGCACCGCGCAGCTTCGCGAGACGCGCGAGAACCGCGAATACCTTCCGGGCCTCAAGATTCCCGAATCAATTGTCGTCACCAGCGACATCGCGGATTGCACGGCCGCGGATCTGATTGTTTTCGTCACGCCATCTGTGGCATTGCGATCTGTCGCGCAGCGATTACATGCGGCCGGCCTCAACCGCGACACAGTCCTTTTGAGCGGCACGAAAGGAATCGAGCACGGCACCGGGAAGCGAATGAGCGAACTGCTGCACGAAATTTTTCCGGACAACACCATCGCCGTCCTGTCTGGGCCCAATCTCGCCGCCGAAATTGCACGCGATTTGCCGAGCGCCGCAGTTCTTGGTTGCGCGAACCACCAGTGCGCCGAGGAGCTGCAATCGTTTCTCGGCCGCGAGCGCTTCCGCATTTATTCGAGTGACGAAACGATCGGCATCGAGTTGGGCGGCGCGCTAAAAAATGTTTTTGCGATCGCGGCCGGCGCGAGCGACGGCTTTGGTTTGGGCGACAATTCCAAAGCGGCGCTTGTGACGAGAGGGTTGGCGGAATTGTTGCGGCTCGGGACCGCGATGGGCGGCAATCCGCGAACGTTTTATGGACTCAGCGGCGCCGGAGATTTGATCGCCACTTGTTTCAGCCAGCTCAGCCGCAACCGCCGGGTCGGCGAACGGCTCGGGCGCGGCGAGACGCTCGCCCAAATCACCGGCAGCAGCCACATGGTCGCGGAAGGAATTCCGACCGCAAAAAGCGCTTACGAATGCGCGCGCAAACTCGCCATCGAGACACCCATCATCGATCAAATTTATTCCGTCGTGCATGAAGGCAAGCGCCCGGCCGACGCGATGCAGGCCTTGCTCGCGCGCGATCAAAAAGCCGAGCGCGCCTGATCCGAAAATTACGCGTCGGCGAACTGCGCGATCACTTCGGGATAAAGCGCGTGTTCGGCAACTTGGATCCGCGCATGGAGCGATTCAGCCGTATCGCCGGCAAGCACCGGGACCTCTCGTTGCGCGATGATTTCGCCACTGTCGATTCCCGCATCGACGAAATGGACCGAACAACCGCTAACTTTCTCGCCCGCTTCGAGCGCCTGTTTCCAAGATTCGATTCCAGGAAACTTCGGCAACAACGACGGATGGATATTGATGATGCGGCGCGGAAAAGCGGCGAGCATTGGTTCCTTGAGCACACGCATGAATCCAGCAAGAACGACCAGCTCCACGCTGGCCTCCTGCAGCAACCGCACCAATTCCATTTCTACGTTCGGCTCCAGCCGTGTCCGAAATTTTCCCGGCGGCAGATAAACGTTCGGCACGCCGTAATCGCGCGCCACATTGAGAATGCCGGCGTTAAACGTGTCGGCCACCACGAGACGCGCTTCCGCATCGAGTTTCCCGGCGCGAATTTGCTCGAGGATCGCCCGGCAATTACTTCCCGTCCCCGAGCCGAGAATTCCGAGCGCCAACTTTTTCATTCGCACCCGAGCGTTTTCATTTTCTCGAGCAAACCCGAAGTCGAATGGCCCGCTTCGAATGGCAGAATTCGGATTTCCGTTCCGATCCGCTCCAGCGCGTTTCGCTCCTCGGCGTGCAAAGAGTCGGCCGTGTAATCGCCACCTTTGACGTAAATGGCCGGCCGCACTTTTTCCAGCAGCGCCGTCGCGCGCAACTCCGGGAAAATGACGACATGATCGACGCAGCCGAGCGCCGCCACGATCTCCGCGCGATCCGATTCGCGATTCAGCGGGCGGCCTTCGCCCTTCAAACCGCGAACCGATTCGTCGCCGTTGATCGCGACCAGTAACGCATCTCCAAGCGCGCGAGCCGCCTCGAGATAACGGACATGGCCAACGTGGAGCAAATCGAAACAGCCATTGGTGAAAACGAGTTTGCGCCCTTCTTCACGCATCGCGCTCGCGATCCCGCGCGCCTGTTCCGCTGTAACGATCTTCGCCTTCATCCTGTCGGTGCGATGAAACGTAAGGCGCGCCGCACGATTTCAAAACGCGCCGGTTCGTTTCCCACGAGTTCGCCGTCCACGTTAAACCACATCCCGGGTTTCGACTTCACGGTTAATTGCGCCGCGCGCCGATACA
>DATILK010000022.1:0-1594 GCA_035476555.1 Chthoniobacterales bacterium
GAGGCCGTGTCCTTCCTCCGTCATTTGCCGCAGCACTTCGAGGCGAGCCTGCTTTTCGGCGATCGTTCGCTCAAGCCGCGCGATCTCCTTCTCCGCGGTTCCGACGCCATCCTGGCTTTGTCGCAACCGTTCTTCCGCCGCGCGCAAATTCTCCTTTCGCTCCTCCGCGGTGAGGCGCTCGGTTTCCAGCGCGGTCCGCGCTCCGGCAAGATTGTTCTGCGCGACCTGGAGATTGGACTTCGCCTCGCTGATTAACGTCGATAGTTCGCCAGCGCGCGCCGCGGTCGCGTCGCGTCGCGCTTTTACACCGGTTAAATCGCTTTCCAGGCTGGCGATCCGGGTTTCCAACTTCGAAACGGAAAGCTGCAAAGCACGAAGCTCCTCCTCCTTCGCAGTCCGCTCGTCGCGCGCCGCTCGCAAACCTTCGTTCAGCCGCTCGCCTTCACTTTCCTTGGAAACCAGGAGTTGGTTTGTGCGGGCGATGAGCGCGTCGGCCTCCTGGAGTTGCGTCGCCTGTTCGCTCCGCTTGGCTTCGGCAGCGGCGATGTCATTCGTGTAGCGCTCAATTAATTCGCCGGTTTCCTCGGCGCGTTGCCGGTTAAATGCGATCTGGTTCCGCAAGTTAGCGATTTCATTTTGCAATCGCTGCACTTCGGCACGGGCGTCGCCAATTTCGCCGTCCACTTCATCGAGGCTGCGGCGTTTTGCCGACAACTGATTTTCGCCCGCCTCGATTTTTTCGTGTGCTTCGCGTTCGGCATCTTGAAGCCGGCCGATTTCCGTCCGCGCCTGATCCAATTCTGCTTCCAGCTTGTCGAGTTGCGCGCGCGAATGATGCGTGTCGAGCACCTGGAGATCCGCGTGCAACGCCTGATAACGCCGCGCCTTTCCGGCTTGGCGCTGGAGCGAACCGATCTGGCGTTTCACTTCCTTGATAATGTCGCCGATGCGTAACAGGTTCGCTTCGGTCGCCTCGAGTTTGCGGAGCGCTTCTTTCTTTTGCGTTTTGTATTTCGTGATGCCGGCGGCTTCTTCGAATACCGTCCGCCGATCTTCGGGACGCGAGCTCAGGATCAAGTCGATCTTGCCCTGCTCCATGATTGAGTAGGCGCTGCGGCCTACGCCGGTGTCGGCAAAAAGCGCCTGAATATCGCGGAGCCGGCAGAGCGTTTTGTTCAGCAGATATTCCGAGTTGCCGTCGCGATAAACTCGCCGCGTGACCCGGACGTCATGCCAATCGACGCCCAGCTCGCTTCCGCAATTCGTGAAAGTCAGTGAGACTTCGGCGAAGCCGACCGGTTTGCGCGAATCAGTTCCGTTGAAAATGACGTCCGCCATTTCACCGCCGCGAAGCGCCTTGGCTGATTGCTCGCCGAGGACCCAGCGAACGGCATCGAGCACGTTCGATTTTCCGCAACCGTTGGGCCCGACGACGGCCGTGACGCCTTCGTGAAATTCGAAAAGCGTTTTGTCCGCGAAGGATTTGAAACCGATGAGCTCGAGCGAATGAAGATGCATGCAAAAAGGGCAGGGCGCGCCCGGCCCTAATAAGAGTGGCAGACGTTCGCAGGGCAAGCACATAATACTAAATAAG
>DATILK010000023.1:0-2164 GCA_035476555.1 Chthoniobacterales bacterium
GAAAGACATTGGGATCGCGTTCCAATTCTTCCGCCAGCGCCTCATTCAACGCCTGCCGATAGGTGATCTCGCGCATGCTGCCGCTCATGGGGCGTAAGTGTAATCGTGAAGTTTCTCGAGCGGCGGTTCGGGGCTTTGCTCGGCAAACTTTACACTGTCGAGCGCGATTCGTTTCGCTTCCTTGTCCAGCTCATCAAATTTTTCGTTCGTCAGTTTCCCTTCGCGCGTCAGTTGCGCGCGCAACCGCGTGATCGGGTCGTCCAGACGATATTTCTCAAGTTGTTCCTTCGTTCGATAGCTCGCTGGGTCAGACATGGAATGGCCGCGATAGCGATAGGTGCGCGCCTCGACAAACGCCGGATGCGGATCCTTGCGAATTGATGTGACCACTTCGCTCAAAGTGTCGCGGACTTGACGAAAATTCATGCCGTCCACTACGCAGCTCGGAATGTCATAACCTTCCGCGCGATCGATGATTTGTTTAAGCGAGGTGGAACGCTCGACCGAGGTTCCCATGGCAAAGAGATTGTTCTCGCAAATAAAAATCACCGGTAACTTGAAAAGAGCGGCGAGGTTCAGCGCTTCGTGAAATGAGCCCTGATTGATCGCGCCGTCGCCGAAAAAGCAAAGGGTAACGCGATCTTCATTTCGATATTTGCAGGCGAAAGCAAGTCCGCAGGCCAGCGGGACGTGGGCGCCTACGATGGCGTGTCCACCATACATATGATGTTCCTTGTCGAAAAAATGCATCGAACCACCGAGTCCACGGGAACAGCCCGTATCTTTGCCAAAAAGTTCGGCCATGCAGGCATTGGCGCTGGTTCCGCGGACCAGCGCGTGGGCGTGATCGCGATAGGCGGTGATAAAATAATCGTCGAACCGAATAGCCGCGACCGCGCCGGTCACGACCGCCTCCTGGCCGATGTAAAGATGACAAAAGCCGCCGATTTTCTGGGCTTGATATTGCTGGCTGGCGCGCTCTTCAAAGCGCCGGATGAGCAACATCAACCAGAGCATCTCGACTTCGTCGCGCTGCTCCCCCGGCTGCATGGAAATCAGGCAGCGCGAGCGACCGCGACTTCAGCGCTGGCGCGTGGCGATTGAACGCGCATCAACAGAACGAAGACGGCGGTGAAGGCGAAATCGCTCAGGAGTGAGTTACGGAAAAACATCCAGCTGGGCGTGGCACCGTATTGTGGCAGGCCGACGGTCAATGCCTGAACCAATCCCGCAAAATTTTTCGCGTAACCCGGATCAGTCAGCCAGGAAAAGGCATTGGTGATTCCGTAAAAAATCACTGAGGTGGCGAGAGACGCGGGCAACATCGTTTTCCAAGTAGCACGCCTGCGCAGGGCGAAGCCGATCAAACCCACGATAGCTAAAGCGAGATAGCGGCAAAGAATTTGCGGGTCGAACAGCGGCGCGTGGTAAGTAGCGTTCAGGATTAAATCGGAAATAAAGAGAGTGACCAGCGGGAGCGTAAATTTGTAACGCGACGGCAGATAGGCGGCACAACAAAGCGCAATGGCCGCGAGAGGCGCGAAGTTCGAGAGCCAGGTCGCGGCGCCGGAATGAATGAGGAGACCCGTCATCGCCCGAAAAGCGACGACACAAATGACGAGAAACAAAGCCGGAATCATCGGACAGCAAGTTTATCTGTCCTGCGCCAGATGCAACGCTAAACGCGCAGGACTTTGTTTACTTGCTGGCGCCAGCTCGAGCGCGCACCAGTCTGGCTTTGCGACGGATGGCAGCGTTGCGATGAATTATCCCGCGTTTGGCCGCTTTATCTATCGCCGAAATGATGGCGCTGGTATCGCTCGCCGGTGCGTCGCCGCCGGCCGCGCGCTTACTTAACGTCCGAATACGGCTCAAAACGCGGCGATTGCGAAGTGCTCGGTGCTCGGTCTGGCGCGCGCGTTTGGCAGCGGATTTGGTGTTGGCCATGCGATCAAAAATTTGCGGGCGGGAGCGTCATGGATGCGCTCCCATTTGTCAACCGCGAGCGCGTATTAGGCGCGCGCGTTCCGCAACCAAGCGCTAGAATCCGATTTCTTTGCCGGCGCGACCGATGTCTTGGGAGCGAGCGGCGTAACGCTCGCCTTTTCCGCGCCTGGCTTTGACGAATCGACCGTGAAAACAGCGTGAGTCGGACCGCGAGTGG